>JANORU010000097.1:0-2192 GCA_031415475.1 Hyphomicrobium sp. | reverse complement strand
CACGCGGCGATGGCGAAGTGTACACACCGCAAGCCGTAATCAACGGGACAACCCATGCGAACGGCTCAAGCCGCAGCCGCGTCACATCCGCAATCGAAAACGGAGCAGCGCGGCTCGCGGTGCCAGTTGTCCTGAAAGCCGGCGACACCACGCTTGAGGTGGCCGTCGGCACCGGTACGGCCGCAAATAACAAAGCAGCAAGTGTGATCGTCATGCCGATTTTTCGCCAACGCGCCGTCGCCATTGGCCGCGGCGAAAACGCCAACAGCAAAGTCACCTACACCAACATCGTCCGCGAGATCTTCCCAGCCGGTGCCTGGAACGGAAATGGCGCGGCGTTCAGCGTGCCGCGCGCCAAACTCAAGGATGCCGAAGGCGTCGCCGTCATCGTGCAGACGGGCAGCGAAAAAGCTCCCGGCGCGATCCTCGGCGCGGCGCTTATCAAGTTCTAGGCTGGACTCTCGATCCGCGCCTTGGTCTCGTCCGCCCAGACGTCAAAGCGCCCGTCGGCAATCGCGCCGCGCATCGCCGCCATCAGGTCCTGATAGAATACTGTGTTGACCCACGACAGGATCATGGCGCCCAAATACTCGCCTGACTTGACGAGATGGTGCAGATAGGCGCGGCTGTAATCTCGCGCCGCCGGGCACGAGCTCTCGGGATCGAGCGGCGACATATCCTCGGCATGTTTGGCATTGTGCAGGTTAAGTCGGCCAGCCCAGGTGAACGCCATGCCATGGCGGCCATTGCGCGTCGGCATGACGCAATCGAACATGTCGACGCCGCGGCGCACGCTTTCGATGAGATCGAGCGGCGTGCCGACACCCATCAGGTAGCGCGGCTTCGCATCGGGGAGGTGCGGCAGCGTTTCGGCGAGCGTCGCCACCATCGCCTCATGGCCTTCGCCGACCGCGAGACCGCCGATGGCGTAGCCAGGAAGCTCCATCTGCACGAGCTCACGCGCTGAACGGGCGCGCAACTCCGTATCGACGCCGCCTTGCACGATGGCGAACAGCGCCTGTCCCATGCTTGCCCCACCGCTGGCTACCTGCGCTTCGAATGCGCGCTTGGAGCGCTCCGCCCAGCGTAGTGACAGCTCCATCGCCCGCTCGACCTCGCGGCGCTCGGCCGGCAGCTCAATGCATTCGTCGAACTGCATCTGGATATCGGACCCGAGCAGGCATTGAATCTCGATTGATCTCTCAGGCGACAGCATGTGGCGGGAGCCGTCGATATGCGATTGGAACTGCGCGCCCTCTTCCGTGATCTTGCGGATCTTCGACAGGCTCATCACCTGGAAACCGCCTGAATCCGTCAAGATCGGGCCGTCCCAGCGCATGAATTTATGCAGGCCGCCAAGCCGTGCCATGCGCTCGGCACCCGGCCGCAGCATCAGGTGATAGGTATTGCCGAGAATGATGTCGGCGCCCGCCTCGCGCACCTGTTCGGGGTAGAGCGCCTTGACGGTCGCAACCGTGCCGACCGGCATAAACGCCGGCGTGCGGATTGTCCCGCGCGGTGTCACGATTTCGCCAAGCCGGGCAAGGCCATCCTGCCGGATCAGGCGGTAATGAAATGTTTGAGGCGCAGGGGCGGCCATCGGTGAGAACCGTATCCAATTGGACCCCCAGATTCTTTTTTATCCGGAGTGCGACGGGTTTCGCATACCTCAGACGTCTACCGTCAACAACGCTGGTGTTGTCGCGCCGCCTGGAAGACCTCCAGCGCAGCGTGCATTGAACGACTTGTTTGAGTGGAAGGGGGACGCTAATGTCGATTGCACTGGAAGACCGAGTTCAAACGCTGGAACGCGAGGTCAATTCGATGAAATCGCGGCTCGAAACAGTCGACGCGGATATCCAAACGCTGCCGGGCCTGATAAACACTCAATTCCGCTTTGTCGAATCGCATTTCGCTCGGGTGCGTTCTGAGATGGCGGAGTTGCGCAAAGATATCGCCGATGCGCGGCAGCATTCCGACGATCGGTTCGATGCCATTCTTAGGGCTTTGGCCGAGGCACTCGAAGAACGAGGCAGCACCGGCTAACTTGTTCCCTCTTTCTTGCCGGGAAACAGCAAACTGGCATCGCCATAGGAATAGAACCGGTAGCCCTCGCGGATTGCGTGGCCATACGCGGCGCGCATCGTGCCGAGACCTGCGAATGCCGACACCAGCATGAACAGCGTCGAGCG
>JANORU010000096.1:0-4247 GCA_031415475.1 Hyphomicrobium sp. | reverse complement strand
GCTCGCGAGCGCGAACACCGCCAACGCCGATATTGCGAATGCGGTCAATCTCATGACACCCGAACCTTCCGGTCCGGGCTGCTTACCGGACCTTTTTCATATCGAACGCCGAATAACTCGCCGGGCTCGGCACTTCGCCCTTGCCGGTCATGGCGTCGTTCAAGGCTTCGCCAAGCACCGTGCCGTCTTCCAGCTCTTTTACCGCAATGACGATGAACGGACGCTGCCAACTGGTGCCGGTCGTCTCGCACGATGTGCACGGGTCGCGATACTGGCCGAGATTGAGGGTCCAGAGCGGGGCCTGGTCCATGGCCGCGGTCTTGGCGAACTCGGCGGTGCGCAGGGCGCGCTTGCCCGCCCGCTCGATTTCGTTGGCCGCTTCGCCTTCCTGGGAGGCCGTGCCGACGGCGACGATCTCGCGTGCCTCCGCCAAGCCGCCGCGGACATCTTCATCCAGAACTTCGGTGGCGATATCCGAGGCCGTGACGACCTGGCCCTCATGCTCGAGCGCGTCGGCGCTGCCGAGCACCCATTTGAATTCCTTGTTCAAGACGACGACATCGAACACACCGCGCCGGCCCGCCTTGTCGAAGCCGATGATCTGGAACACCGTCGAGTTCTTGGTCTGGCGCTTGGTCTCGGCGATGACACCCGGCTCGCGGGAATTGCGGCGCGTCTCGACGGCGCCGAGCACCGTCATGCCGGCGACGGTTGCGACAAGTCCGGCCGACGCGGTGGCAAACCCGACCTCCGACCCTGAGCGAAAGAGCGAGGTCAGCCACTGGAAGCGATCGCTCCAGCGATAGGCGACGGCGAGCTTGCGCCGGTTGTTCGAGCTGCCGTCCCCCGCGATCAAGCGATCGGTCATTGCGCCGTACTCCCCAGATTTGTCCCGAGCGGGAACTTACAGGAGCAAACCGCCAACGGGAACTGTGGCCGACGGGCAAAAGACTGTTGCCACCCAAGCAATTAGGACTTCGACCCGCCTGGCAGCCATTTTTTCAGCGCCGCGCCAAAGCCGGTGGGCGCGGGATCGGATTTCGGCGTGGCTTTATCGGGTGCCGGTTGCGGGGCCGCAGCTGTATCCGCCGCTTTGGTCTTGGAAGCCGGGGCCGCCGGTTGCTGCCAGCGCGCGACATCGGTGAGGAAACGGGCATCGTCGCCGCGCGCCAGATTCGGCGCGGCCTTGGCGATCGCGGCCAACAAATCGTCGAGCCACTCGGCGTCGGCCTTGGCAAAATCGTTGAGCACGTGATGGACGACGGCATCCTTCGAGCCCGGATGGCCAATGCCGAGGCGGATACGGCGATAGTCAGCGCCCATGTGGGCGGTGATCGAGCGCAAGCCGTTATGGCCGGCATCGCCGCCGCCGATTTTGACTTTCACTTTGCCGGGTGTCAGATCCAGTTCGTCGTGGAAGACGGCGATCTTGGTCAGCGGAATTTTCAAGAAACGCGCCGCGTCGGCCACCGACCGGCCGCTGTCGTTCATATAGGTTTCGGGTTTGAGCAGCAGCACGCGCTGGCCGCCGATTTCAGCTTCGGTGGCGAGGCCGTGAAATTTCTTGCGCCACGGCTGGCCGTGATGCGCATCCGCGATCCGGTCGAGGGCGAGAAAACCGATGTTGTGGCGATTGCGGGCGTATTTTTCGCCCGGATTGCCGAGGCCGACAAACAGCTGCATTGCGCGTGCCTCGCAGCAGGACGAGGCCGGCGCGTGTTCCCCACGCGCCGGCGCTCGAGCTTACTTTTTCTTCGGAGCCGCAGCGGCAGGTGCCGCCTTGCCACCAGCAGCCGGAGCCTTGGCACCGGCAGCGGCAGGTGCTGCCTTGCCGCCAGCAGCCGGAGCTGCGGCCTTGCCACCGGCAGCGGGAGCCGCCGCCTTGGCATCGCCCGCAGCCGGAGCCGCCGCCGCATCCGCACCCGGAACGGCTTCGACTTCTTCTTCCTTCTTGGCGCCGGCGATGGTCGCGATCGTAAAGTCGCGGTCCTTGATGGCCGGCGTCACGCCGGCCGGCAACGTCACGGCCGAGATGTGGATCGCGCGGCCGATGTCCAACCCTTCGAGGCTGACCTCGAAGGACGCCGGGATCTTGTCATACGGGCAGAACACTTCGACATCGTGGCGCACGATGTTCAACACGCCACCGCGCTTGAGGCCCGGCGACAGCGTTTCGTTGACGAAGCGGACGGGGATCGCGACGCGGATGATGCCGTCCTTGCCGATGCGCAGGAAGTCGACATGCAGCGGCAGATCCTTAACGGGATCGACCTGGACGTCGCGGGGAATGACGAGTTGCTTTGCGCCGCCGACATCAAGGTTGAAGACAGTCGACGTAAAGTGACCCTTCAACACCTGACGCCACAGAGTGTTGTACTCGATGGCGATGGCTTCGGCCGGCTTGGCGTCGCCATAAATAACAGCGGGAACGTTTCCTTCACGGCGAGCTTGTCGTGCGGCCCCCTTGCCTGCACGCGCGCGCGCCGTGGCTTTGAGCTCGATGAGCTGAGAAGCCATGACGTGTCTCCAAATAGAAATACCCGCGCTCGGCCTCCAAGGGTGCCGGCACGTGTCTCACGCGATTGCTTGAGATGGCGGGTGTATGCCTCAAAGCGCCCCGGTCGGCAACAGGGCGGCTTGGCGCGGCCGATACAACCTTAAGGGGCGCTGGGAGTGGGCCGGCACCTTTGCCTAGTGAGCGCTAGCGGTTGCGCGCGGACGCGCAATCATCGAACATCGACGCATGATGAGAAAACCGGCCAAACGCCGCCCGGCGCCCGAGCAGGACAAGATGATCACCGACGCCTTGAAAGGCGCCGGCCGGCCGGTCAGCGCCTATGAGATCATCGACAGCCTGCGCGAGACAGCGGTGCTCGCCCCGCAGACGGTCTATCGCGCGCTCGATAGGCTGATTGCGGCGGGCGCCGTGCACCGGCTCGAAAGCCTCAACGCGTTTGTCGCCTGTTCGCACGCCGATCACGCCGCCCCGCACACTGGCACGGCGATCTTTGCGATTTGCGAAACATGCGGCGCGGTTTCCGAGTTTGACTCGGCCGAGGCCGTCGCCGCGCTCAGCGGTTGGGCCAAAAAGCATCGCTTCGCGGTTGGCCAGATGACGCTCGAACTGCGCGGCACGTGCGCGGGGTGTGAGAGGCGGAGGTGAGGTGGTGGAGAGGGGGTGAGCGCTTGCTGCGCACCTGCGAAGTTACCGGGTTGACTTCGTCAGCAGACAAACGTGCGTAGAACTTCAAGGTCCGAGTTTGACCCATTGCGGACAACGCCCGCAAATCGCCTTGGGCTTGAAACCGGACGTCCACGACATCAATCGTCCTCCCGATGTAATCATATCCATTGGGTCAGCTCAACTCAGGGCTGTACAGAACAAATCCGTTAAGGCATCTTTAATTTCTTGGCAGGGTGTGTGCGTGGGCGGGTCACAATGGAGAGCGGGACTTTTGTTAGGCGGGTCGTGTTCGCCTTATATTTCCTTATAATTTCGACACTTATCGTGGTCGCGGGAGTGGCCGGCCTATTCGGCTCGGTCATAGAGGTATGGCTCGAGACCAGGGTCGGTGAAATTCAACGGCTCTACGGCGACCATAAAGCCGTCTTTGACTGGTCCATTCTGATCCTGGGTTCCAGTATTCCCGCCGTGACCGGCGTCCTGGCGATCTTAAAAGGATTTTACTACGCCGAACGCAACTTGCCGGACCGCCTAAACGACCTGCTCGAGAACGCTTCCCATAAGCATTTGGCCGAACGCCCGGCCATGCTTGCCTACGTGACACAGCCGATCGATCGAGAAGAATTTCTCGTTCCGTCGATCTATTCACATCCCTTCGCGCGGCTCGGACGCATGCTCGGCATCTCCAGCCAGCACTACAGAACCAAAGAATTCGCGTGCTCGGTCGACCTCTTCAACGGCGAACTCAATACCCTTTCGGCCAAGACAGCTGAAATTGAAAACCGCATGGTCACCGGCCGATTGATCCGCGGTGCCCACTTTTCAGCAAAGGCCGCTGTACTCCCCGTCGATTCGTCGGAATGGCGCGATCAGGTTAGTCTAGCGCTAGATGAATATAGGGCTGCCCTTAAAATTCGAGGTAGTGATTTGGATGCACTCGAAGGTGCCGCGGTCCAGCACCGCGCCCTAGGGAATGATATCGAAGAACTTAAATTCTTGGCGAGAGTAGTAGTCGCGGCAGAGCATGAGCCACTAAGAGCCTGTCCGGAAGTTTCTTGAATCA
>JANORU010000095.1:0-1704 GCA_031415475.1 Hyphomicrobium sp. | reverse complement strand
ACGCGTTTCATCCAGCGACTGACCGCGCCTTTGGTGACACCGAGGCCGTGCTGAATCTTGACGGCTGTGGCCGGGAACGTCTTGTCGGGCGTCGCGGTCGCACAGATGACGAGATCGATATCGATTGGATCGATGCCGGCTCTGACCAGTGCCTGGTGCGCGGCGGCAATGCCGAGGCTCGATGTCGTCTCGTCGTCACCAGCGATATGGCGTTGACGGATACCGCTGCGCTCGACGATCCACTCGTCGGTCGTATCGACCATCTTCGATATTTCGGCATTGGTCACAACGCGCTTGGGCAGATGTGCGCCAACCCCGCGAATGACCGACCGAATGACTGCCACGATAACTACCTCAGTGTTTTGAACTTTTCACAACGGCCGAACTGACGGCCGCCGATCAACTCTGTCACTTAACTCTCCGGCGCGGCCTTCACCAACATGTGGTGGAATGCATCGAGATCCGAACTGAGCCGCTGCAGCAGGCCACTTTCGGCCATTTCGTAGCCGAGATCGACGGCGCTCGCAAAGCCCAGGGCATCGATGCCGCCGTGGCTCTTGACCGCAAGCCCGTTGAGGCCAAGAAACGTGCCGCCATTGACGCGCCGCGGGTCCATTTTGTGCTTCAAAACCTTGAATCCGCCGCGGGCGAGACCAGCCCCGAGCTTGGAAAGCATGGTGCGGGTCATGGCGTCTTTCAGATATTGGCCAATCTGCCTGGCCGTGCCCTCGGCCGTCTTCAGGGCGATGTTGCCGGCAAAGCCTTCGACCACCACTACGTCGACCTTTCCCTGACCAATCTCGTCGCCTTCGACGAAGCCTTTGTAGTCGAGCGGCAGATCGAGGCTTTTCAAAAGGGCGTGGGCCTCCTTGACCTCTTCGTTGCCCTTGATTTCTTCGACGCCGACATTGAGCAGCGCAACCGTCGGCCGTTCGACATGAAACAGTGCGCGCGCCATGGCCCCGCCCATCAATGCGAATTCGGCCAGTTCGCGCGCCGACGCGCCGATGTTAGCGCCGACGTCGAGCACAATCGATTCCGATTTGACGGTCGGCCAAAGTGCTGCGATTGCCGGCCGCTCGATGCCGGCCAACGGGCGCAGGATGAGGCGGGACATGGCCATCAGTGCACCAGTATTGCCAGCCGAGACGGCAGCATGCGCATCACCCGACTTCACCGCGTCGAGTGCCAGCCACATGCTCGACCCCTTGCCGCGACGCAGGGCCAGGCTCGGCTTGTCGTTCATGGCGATGGTGAGCGCGGTATGGACGACGCGGGAGCGGGCAGCCAGCGCCTTGTGCTGACTGAGAACCGGCGCGATGCGCGCCTCGTCTCCAAAAAATATGAACGACAGCGCCGGATGCCGTTTGAGCGAGATGGCGGCACCGGGCACAACGACCTCGGGGCCGTGATCGCCGCCCATCGCATCGAGTGCCAGCGTCCGGGGTTCAATCATGTCGGTTTGTCATTTCAGTTGGCCGCGATGGCGGCGATGGTGGCCGGAAAATAGCCGTCCCACGCCGGGAGACAAACCCTTATTGCGCCATGTACCGTGGCGATCTGGCCGCAGTTGGCCGCACGCATCGGCGTCATTCGCGAGACTTCAGCGACTTGAGAACGCCGAACGGGTTGGCCGGGCTTTCAGCAACTTTGGGATCGCTCCAGTCGAAATTCGCACCCTCCTTGCGCGGATAGGGATCGAGC
>JANORU010000094.1:0-3707 GCA_031415475.1 Hyphomicrobium sp. | reverse complement strand
GCGAGAATTCGATCAGTAGTTTCAACGGCAATGACGTCATCGACGGCCGGGCCGGCAACGATCGCTTGTTCGCAGGCGCAGGCGCCGATACGCTGATTGGCGGCACGGGAAATGATCTACTGCACTTAGCCGAGACAACCGTAGCCCGCGATACGGTGCGCTACACAGCCATCACTGATAGCGGTCTGTCGAGCGTGACGGCGGACGAAATTGTCAACTTCGATAGAGGTGGTGGTGCACTCGACGACAAAATCGATCTCTCGGCACTCGATGCTGACACAACCGTTACCGGCAACCAAGACTTTGCTTTTCGCGGCAGTGTCGCCGCATTCAGTTACTTAAAGGGCGAACTTCGCTTGTTCGTCTCAGGAACCGACACGTACGTTTACGTCGATAACGATGCCGACGCGAACATCGAGATGATCATCAAGGTCCTGGGAGTCACTGGTCTCACTACCGCCGATTTCATTCTCTGACGGACACGCGCGTCAGCGCGACCCGCATCGCGCACTCATGCGCCGCATTTCTGGCGGACTTCCTCGCGTGCGGCCTCTGGTGAAGCCGGCAGCGGCGACTGCGCGTCGAGTTCCGGGCGGACCGTGTCGAACACTTGATGACTATCTTGCCAAGTTGCGTCGGCAGCGACTTTTGCGAACGTTACGTCGAGATCGACGGTCCGCCGCGCCTTGATAACCACCTCGCGCGATTCCTTGCCGCCGATCGTCGTTTTGGTCCCGCAGACGATATTTTCCGAGATGCCCGCAATGCGGAAATACTTGAGATTCTGCGATTTTGCGAGGTCTGCCGCCCGGACCGTCGCGAGCTTCTCAAGCTCGGGGCGGGAATTTTCGACAAATCCGGTTGCGCGAATGCGGTATTGATCGGGACCGATTGACACTTCGGAATAGCCGTTGGGTACGACCATATTCGAGGCCGAATATCCAATCGCGCCTGTTTGCGCGAGGGACCCGACGCTCGACGACGTTGCTCCGCAGCCGGAAAACGCGATGGCACAGGAGACCGCGAGAGCAGCCGCCAAACCGTGAGAAATTTTCAGAACCAGTGTTTGTGCCATGGGTAACCCGCCTCTGAGTCTAACTGACCATGCCGGAGCCCCGGTGCAAGGCCAATTTGAGCACACCCGGCGATTTTCGAACGCTTAACCCGCGGGGGGTCGCTGAGGCATGCCGCGCAGCGCCTGTTCCCTGAGAAACAGACAAGGCCTGGTTCCTATGAAAACGGTCTAGCAAAGCCGGCATTGGGCTGCGCTTTTGTGTGCGCATGGAGATGACACATGGCGATCAAAATCATCGGCACCGGCGTTACCGGCAATTTGGTCAACGACGCAAACTACAATTTCGGAAAAGAGGATGACTTCGTATTCGTGGAATCGGGCAGTCACGAAGTGAATTTGACCTCGGCAACCGACCCGTTCGGACTGTCGATCGTCACCGGTGCTGGCCGTGACACGATTGACACAACCATCGCCGTTGCCAACTCTAGTCAATGGATCTTTGCCGGCAGTGGAGATGATCTCGTTCTCGGTGGCGAATCCCGCGACACGGTGTTCGACGGAAGCGGGAATGATCTCGCAGTCCTTGGCGGCGGCGCAGATCATGTCAGTGTCGGTCTCGGCAATGACAGGTTCGACGGCGGCGCTGGAACAGAAGACTGGCTCAGTTTTGCATTCAGGAGCTTTGACGCCGTGTCGGGCGCAACAATTACGGAGAATACGGCTGGCGTAGTCGTGAAACTGGCTTCTACAGCAGCACAAAACTTTGGTGTTTTTGGGCTCGACGCCGTCACGAACTTCGAGAACATCAGTGGCGGAGAAGGCAACGATGTCTTTTACGGCACCAGTCTAAACAACCGTCTTTACGGCAGTGGCGGTGATGACCTTCTTTTCGGTTTTGGCGGAAACGACGATTTGAGGGGCGACGAGGGCCGCGACACGATAATTGGCGGCGCCGGTGCCGACTTCATGTCTGTTAGCGACGTCTATGCCAGTGCTGCTTTACGCGACCGCATTGTCTATCGAAGCATTACCGACAGCGGTTTAACAGACACGACACGCGATAAAATCGGCTACTTCGATCGCGGCGGACTTGCGACCGACGATAAAATCGATCTGTCGGCCATCGATGCCAGTGCCGTGCTCGCCGGCAATCAGGCGTTCCTTTTCTTGGGAACGAGTGGAGCCTTCACTTCCGGCACCGGTGGCGAGGTGCGCCTGCAGGTCGTGGGCAGCGACACCCTAGTGCACGTCGACAACGACGCCGACGTGGCGGCGGAAATGACGTTCGTTGTTCAGGGCGTCACCGGTCTGACGGCCATCGACTTCATTCTATGAACCGACGGAGCGCAGCGCCTCAAAGCGCCGCGCTCCTCACTTGAGCTTGTCGAGAATGCCACCGCGCGGAGCATCGCTCGCCGGGGCCGGTGCGCCGGGAGCGGCCGGTGCCGTGGCCGGCGCGGTGGTCGAGGCGGCCGGCGCCGTGTCGAACGCCGACCCCGTGGGGCCGCGTTTGGCCAGGATGGTCAACATCAGGCTGGTCGTGAAGAACGCCGCCGCCAAACCTGCGGTGACACGCGTCAGCAAATTGGATTTGCCGCGGCCGCTCAGGAATCCGCCGCCGCCGCCGATGCCCAGCGCGCCGCCCTCGGACTTCTGAATGAGCACGATGAACACCATCGCGGCAGCGATCATCAGGTGGACGACCAACAGAACGGTAGACATCTCGGGGCTCCGGGGCTTCGCGAAAGCCGGGTTCTATACCGGACCCGGCGAGTTGGCCAGGGGGCCAATGTCTCAGGGGACAGGCACTAAGGCGATCCTTAAGGACTGAGGCCCTGCGATCCAGCTGGCAGATCACCACTGCCGCCCGGAACCTGATGCTGAACTTCGCCATCGCCGGGTTTGGGCGGGGTGTAGGCGTCCTCCAGCTTCGGCTTTTTCGACTTTTTGGGTTTGACGGGGGCAGGATCAGCGTTGGCCGCCGTCTCCTCAATCGCAGCGCCGGGCACAGTGCCGGTTGCCTCCGCCGACGGATCGGACTTGCGCTTCTTGCGAGCCGCCTTGCGGTCCTTTTTCGAGGGCTTGACGTCACCCGATGTGCCAGCCTCGGGATCGATGGACTTAGCGCCAGCACCGTCGTCGGCGCCGGGCGCACCGGGCGCTTTGGCAGCCGTTGAGCCGGCCGGGTCCGGAACCGGTTTGGGTTGCGGACAACGGAATTTGAGTTGCTCTTCGAGTTCGATCCAGCGCGCCACTTTCTTGAAGCCCGCCTCGTCGAGATTGCTCTTGCCCCAGTCCGGGCCGCGCTGGACATCGACCCCGACACCGGCGGCGTCGAGTTCTGATTTTTCGACACGCACGGTTTCGCACGCAGCTGGATCGAGCGGCAAAGCCTGTGCGCTCTGCCATGCGGTCACTATGACGATGGCGGTCAAAACTCTTGTTTTCGTCGGCATTCCAAATCCCACTGCCGGCAGCGAATTGTGCGCGTCCCGGTTATCACCGCATCGCGCCCAGGTTGCAACTGTCTCGCGTTGTTGGCTCAGTCGTAGGCAGCGATGATGGCGAGAAATTCGGCAGCCTTGAGGCTGGCGCCGCCAACCAGCGCCCCATCGACGTTTGCACACGCCATTAATTCGCGGGCATTGGACGGTTTCACGGACCCGCCGTAGAGAATGCGCAGTCCTTGCGC
>JANORU010000093.1:0-14953 GCA_031415475.1 Hyphomicrobium sp. | reverse complement strand
GATCAAGCTGTCGTCCAACGAAACGCCGCTCGGTCCGAGCCCGAAAGCCGTCGCAGCCTTCAAGGCGGCAAGCGACAGCCTCGCGCTCTATCCCGATGGCCAGGCGACGGCGCTGCGCCAGGCGATTGCGCGGCGCTATGGCATCAACGAAACACGCATCGTGTGCGGGGCAGGTTCGGATGAGCTTCTGACCATGCTGGCGCACGCCTACCTCGGGCCGGGCGACGAAGGATTGTTCACCGAGCACGGCTTCCTGGTTTACAAAATTGCCATCCTCGCCTGTGGCGCGACGCCGGTGGTTGCCTCCGAGACCAATCTGACCACCGATGTCGACAAGCTGCTGGCAAAAGTGACGCCGCGGACAAAAGTCGTGTTCGTCGCCAATCCCAACAATCCGACTGGAACCTACATTCCGATCGATGAGGTGCGCCGCTTGCGCGAGGGCCTGCCTGCCAACGTTCTGCTGGTGCTCGATGGCGCCTATGCCGAATACGTGCGCCGCAACGACTACGAGGCGGGCCTCGAACTTGTCGCCACCACATCCAACACCGTCATGACGCGCACGTTCTCCAAAATTCACGGGCTCGCCGCACTCCGCATCGGCTGGGCCTACTGCCCGGAAGCGGTGGCCGACGCGCTGAATCGCATTCGTGGCCCATTCAACATGGGCGCGCCGTCGATTGCTGCCGGTGCGGCGTCGATGGACGATGTCGCGCATGTCGAAGCAGCGGTCGCACACAACGAAACCTGGCTGCCCTGGCTGGCGAGTGAGGTCGGCAAGCTCGGCTATACGGTGACGCCAAGCGTCGCCAATTTCGTGCTGATCCATTTCCCGAAGGATGCCAAGCGTGGCGCGGTGGCGTGCGACGAGTTCCTGAAGTCGCGGGCGATCATCCTGCGCCGCGTCGCCGCCTATGGCCTGCCGGACTGCTTGCGCATGACGGTCGGATCAGAAGACGAAAATCGCAAAGTGGTCGCCGTGCTCGCCGAGTTCGCGAGGGCCCGCGCATGAGTAAGACCACCGCACCGCCGATGTTCGAACGCATTGCGCTGATCGGCATCGGCCTCATCGGCTCGTCGATCAGTCACGCCAGCCGCCGCGCTGGCTTGGCCCGATCGATCGTCGGTTCGGCGCGCACGCCGGCCACAGTTGAGACCGCGCTGCGTCTCGGTCTCATCGATCACGGCTATGCAAACGCGCGCGACGCCGTGGCCGGCGCCGATCTCGTCATCCTGTGCGTGCCGGTTGGCCTGTGCGGGCCGCTCACGGCTGAAATCCGCGACGTGCTGCGGCCCGGCGCAATTCTGACCGACGTCGGTTCGGTCAAGGGCGCCATCGTCAGGGACATGGCGCCCCATGTGCCCAAGGGGGTGCATTTCGTGCCCGGCCATCCGATTGCCGGCACCGAGCAATCGGGCCCGGAGTCTGGGTTCGCCGAATTGTTCGATGGCCGCTGGTGCATTCTGACGCCAACACCCGAAACCGATCCGGCGGCCACTGAAAAGCTCAAGAACTTCTGGCAAAAGCTCGGCTCGAATGTTGAGAGCATGACGCCCGATCACCACGATCTGGTGCTCGCCATCACCTCGCATCTGCCGCACCTGATCGCCTACAACACCGTCAATACCGCCGCCCACCTTGAGCGCGTGACCGACAGCGAAGTCATCAAATTCTCGGCCGGCGGCTTTCGCGATTTCACGCGTATTGCCGCGTCGGACCCGACCATGTGGCGCGACGTGTTCCTGAACAACAAAGACGCCGTGCTCGAAATGCTCGGCCGCTTTTCGGAAGATCTGGCGGAATTGCAGCGGGCGATCCGGTTCGGCGACGGCGAGACGCTGTTCCGCCTGTTCTCGGACGCGCGCGCCGTTCGCCGCGGCATCATTCAGGCCGGTCAGGATACGGCATCGCCGGATTTCGGCCGCGGCCCGGCCGGCCCCTCCAAGAGCTGAGCATCGCGCGGCCATGACCGATGAGCCGCACGAGCTTTGGGTGTTCGCTTACGGCTCGCTGATGTGGCGGCCCGGGTTTTCCTTCATTGAGGCGACGCCGGCAACGTTGACCGGCTACCGGCGCGCGTTCTCCGTCTATTCGGTGCATTATCGCGGCACTGCTGATCGCCCCGGTCTGGTGCTCGGACTGGAGCGTGGCGGGGTGTGTCACGGATTGGCGTTCCGCGTTGCCGGTGCCGACGCCGCCAACGTGCTCGCAGGATTGCGGTCGCGCGAACTCGTCTACGGGGTCTACCGCGAGGTGCTTGTCCCGGTCTCGGTGCGCGATGGTGATGGCTGGCAGCGGGTTGAAGCCGTCACGTATGTGGCCGAGTCCAACCATGTCAGCCACGCCGGCGACCTCGCTCTCGCGAAACAGGCAAGTCTCGTCAGATCGGCCAAGGGCAGGTCCGGCACCAACCTCGAATACGTGGCCGAGACCATGCGGTCGCTGTCCGATAATGGAATTGACGATCCCGTACTCAGCCGGCTGTCGACCGTGCTTGGTTTGAATGGCTGGCGGAGTTTGAAGACTGTACCGGTGACGGCGCTTGCGAAATCGCGTCAGGCGTCATGGTCGGCTAAACGCGGTCTCGGCGTCCGCGTCCCGCAGGCGCGGCTCACCGCGCTTAAGTTCCGGGAAGCGCTGATGCGCTAGCCCGCTCTACTGCAAAAATCTAGTGGCGGCGGGCGCAGAGCGGCTTAGGCGAAGTGGGAACCGGTTCGCCGTGAAAAACCGCTCCAAGGCAGAGCGGTTTAGGCGAAGTGGGAATCGGTTCGCCGTGAAAAACCGCTCCAATGAAAAGTCCTAGTGGCGACGAGCGCCACTAGCGACAGCGCCACCCGACTGCGCGGTCAGCAGGTCGGCTTCGACCATGCGGCTCTGTTTGGCAGAGGCGGCGAGCAGGTGGATGTGAACTTCGTTGGCGCCGAGATCAGCGCCGCGGCGGCGGATTTCGGCGAGGTTTAACGTGGCGGCGACATGGCTGACGCGGCCGATCGACAGAACATGCCGGTTGCCGTCTGCATCGCGATTGACCAGCACGTAGTTGCCAGCCGGAAGGGCTGGGCACTCGACGAGGCTATAGACCGTGTGGACGTAGCGGCGGCCCGACGCGCCGGTCCAGAACTGGAACCGGTCTGCGAGTTCGGGAGAGTTTTCGACGTCGGCAGGTTTTGCGGCGGCGACAGACGCCATCGCACCCGCCGGCTTGGCGATCCTGTAGTCTGCCAACTGAATGACACGAGCTCCCATGGCCTTACCCCTGTGCCTCGGTCTTGAACCCGACCGATTACGCCACTTTTGATGAGAGCGAAGATGCCTGGAAAGTCTGGATGAAGTGTGGCTCGATTCAAGTGATTTTGCGGCACGGTGAATTTCGCGCTTCAGGACGTTGCGAATTGGGACAGCGGCCAGCGCGCCAACCCGCAGGGTCGCCCGGCCGAGCGTGCTGGCAAGTGCTCTAAGTGTCAGTCGCATCGGGAAAATCCGCAAGAGTCGCAGGTCCAGCAGCCGTCCCGCCGGATGAATGTGAGGCTCGCGCAGCGCGGGCACGACCGGCCGGTCGCGGCGCGAGTGGGAGGACTGCCCACACCCTCGGATGTCGCGATGTTGCCCCAATCGGCGGCCGCTGATTGCGCCTTGGGCCGAACCTCGTGCGACTCGGCTGCCGCCCGGAAGCCGGTTCGCACCATGTGCTTTTCGATGATCTCGCCGATCGCCGCCAACAGGCTCGGCTGATATCGGCCGTCAATCCACCGTCCGCCTTGCGGATCAAAGACAGCCTTCAATTCATCGGCGACAAACGAGACGTCGCCGCCGCGCCGGAACACGGCGCTGATCATGCGGGTCAAAGCGACCGTCCAGGCGTAGTGCTCGAGGTTGCGGGTATTGATGAAAATCTCGAATGGCCGCCGGCGCTTCTGGCCTGCGGCCGCGCCTGTGCCGTCGACCTCGATATCGTTGATCGTCACGTAAATCGCGTGGTCGCTTTCCGGCCACTTGAGCTTGTAGGTGTAGCCGGAGAGTTCCGTTTGGCGCTCAAGCGGCTCGGCCATGTAGACGATGCCGGATTTCGGCGCCGCAACACTCACTGTGCGGGCCGCAGCCGGAACAACCGCTGGCATTGCGGGTTCAGCAGGCGTTTGGGTTTGTGGCGATGCCGTCTCGGCCGCCGACACCGTCGCAACCGGCGTCAGCACGGCCCCGGTTACCGCATTCGGCCGGAAGGTGGTGCAGCCCTTAAGCCCCATGTCGTAGGCATCGCGATAGACCGTTTTGAAGTCTCCGAACGCCACATCGGCCGGGCAGTTGATGGTTTTTGAAATCGAGCTGTCGACGTGCTTTTGGACCGCCGCCTGCATGACGAGGTGATCGCGCGGCGAGAGGCCGGCGGCTGTCACGAACGCACTGGGGAGGCCCGCATCGGGCCCATGCGCCCTCTTGAACTCAGCGAACGCATAGTCTTCGAGCCTGTCCTGGCGCGGCACGCCATCGGCGCCCAGAATGCGCCGTTCGGCGACCAGATCGAAAATCGGCTCGATGCCACTCGAGACATTACCGGCCAACAACGAAATGGTGCCGGTCGGCGCAATCGACGTCAGGCAGCCATTGCGGATGCCGTGCTTGCGGATCGCCCTGCGTACATCCTTGTCGAGCCCGGCTATTTGCGGCCGCTCGAGAAAACGGCCGCTGTCGAGCAGCGGAAAAGCACCCTTGTCCCGGGCGATTTCGGCACTTGTCAGGTAGGCGGCGCGTTCGATCGCGGCCATCCATTGGCCGGCAAGGAGGGCGGCACGCTCCGACCCATAGGTGACGTCCAGCATGGCGAGGGCATCGGCAAGGCCGGTGACGCCGAGGCCAATCCTCCGCTTGGCGTGGGCCTCCTGGCGCTGGGCGGCGAGCGGAAACCCCGAGACATCGATGACGTTGTCGAGGAAGCGGACAGCCAATGCGGCGCGCTCTTCGATTGAGCCAACGTCGAGGCTCGCGTCCGCGGTGAACGGCTTCCGCACGAAGCGTGTCAGATTAATCGACCCCAACAGGCAGGCGCCATAGGGCGGCAACGGCTGCTCGCCGCACGGATTGGTGGCCGAAATGGTCTCGCAATAGCCGAGATTATTTCGCGCGTTGATCCGGTCGATGAACACTACGCCCGGCTCGGCATAGTCATAGGTTGCGCGCATCAGGCGGTCCCACAACGCCCGCGCCTTGAGGGTGCGATAGATTTTGCCGCCGAAAACCAGATTCCAATCGAGGTCACCGTCAACCGCGGCCATAAAGTCATCGGTCACCAGAACCG
The DNA here is from genome assembly GCA_031415475.1 of Hyphomicrobium sp. Lineage (GTDB taxonomy): Bacteria > Pseudomonadota > Alphaproteobacteria > Rhizobiales > Hyphomicrobiaceae > JAGVSR01. The sequence continues at coordinate 9,659 of JANORU010000093.1, read as the reverse complement.
AGAGATTGAAATTTCTCAGCCGCTGAGCATCGGCCTTGGCATCGATGAACTCTTCGATGTCCGGGTGATCGCAGCGCATCGTCGCCATCATCGCGCCGCGCCGTGCGCCAGCCGACATGATGGTCCGGCACATCGCATCCCAGACGTCCATGAAGTTCACCGGACCCGAGGCATCGGCGCCGATGCTTTTGACCAGCGCGCCCTTCGGCCGGAGCGTCGAGAAATCGTGGCCGATGCCGCCGCCCTGCTGCATCGTCAGCGCGGCTTCCTTGACGTTTTCAAAGATGGCGCCGAGATCGTCGTCGATCCGGCCCATGACAAAGCAATTGAAGAGCGTGACCTGCCGGCCGGTGCCGGCGCCGGCCAGTATTCGCCCGGCAGGCAGAAAGCCGAAGTCCGACAGGCCACCATAGAAACGGGCCGCCCATTTGGCCCGTTTGGCCTTGCCGCCGGACTCAACGGCGGCGACAGCCGTGGCCACCCGCTCAAACGTCCCGGCCAACGTGTCGTCGGGGGCAAGCCCGGCCGCCTTGTCGCCGGCAAACTGGTACTTCAGCGACCAGATCGCTTCGGAAATCGGGGCTGGGAACGTGGGGCTGTGTGACGGGCTTGGGGACATGGGCGTCTACTCTGCATTCAAGACCTGCAGATTAGGCGACTCCGGCCAGCCAGTCAACAAATGTTCTCTAAAAATTCTAACTTTGTTCTCATTTTAGGGTGAAGGGGAAGGGTGAGTTTTTCTGTTTCGACTTCCGCTGATGTCTCGGAGCGGCTATCGCGCAGCCCGATGAACACCACCCATCGAGGTTACGCCGATGCCGCCTGAGCCTTCTTGGGCCGCCGCCGTAAATCACGCGCAATTGTCTCTGCGGCTACAGGCAATCCAATCTCCGCGAAGAAGGTAGTAGCGAATCGAACAAATGGCCCGCCAGCCTCGCCAGTGCTGCTTGGCCTCGATGCACCGGCTTTGCGCCCGTACAATCCCTCAAAACATTCAGCTAGCTTCTCACGCACAAATGTCTGCCGCGCATTAGCGTCGCCACGTGTTCGTTTTGCTTCCGCTTGCCTTGCGTCTGCCGTCATATTCGCGATCAGCGTCAGGTCGGTCGTTAGCGAACGAAACTTCTTCAACTCAGGCCAATCCGAGACAAGCCGATCCGTTGCTTTGTCATTCAAAATGTCGCGGAAGCGGCGTGATGCCTTTGCAAGTTTCTCGGCATGACCAACTGGCGGGCGCGCAGCCGACAAAGGATAGATGTGCGATACATGAAGCTCGTTGAGCAACAGGGCAATCGTAGCAATAGAATATCCGTAAACTTCTTCCGGCGTGAACCGACTTGGCTTCCCAATGTCGCGGATACTGTTCCAATCCAATGGAACGATGGGTAGATCGGGAGCTACTAAAATCCGGTGGGCCTGTTCAGGACTAAGCGAGAACCAATCTCGAGGGTCGGTAAGTATTGGCCCAGGCGGATCGCCGGAAATGTCGTTTCCGAGAGCACAGTGCATGAGTTTCAGGGCCTGATCGGGATCATAGCTGACGATTACGCGGCTGAGCTTGCCCACAGCAATAACAGAGACGGCGCAGAATCCCATAGTGGTATGCGCCCTTTGCCTCAGCAGGTCCTCTGCAGATGCGCCAATATCGCCGCTTCGAACTGTTGTCTCGGCCACTGCAATTGCTTGTTTGGAACCGCGAGTAGACATGTGAACCTCCGCAAGGACGAATAGAATGGTGGCCCGCCTGTTATGGCGAGCCACCCTGCCCAAGAATCTGGAAACCTCTCCGACCAATAGGGGTCGGCTGTTGTCCGACGTACAGATTCCTGCAAACGGTGAGACCCGTTGCAGAGGCAAGAGACCGTGTTGGCTGTCTCTTGAAACAGAACCTACATCCGAGAAGAGTTGATTCGGAGTGGGCGGTATCAAACGAGATTTTTCGAGTCTGCCCACTCTGACTTCATCACGCATCAGAGAGAAAGAATTAGCTCGCCGAAGTCCTCCACTGGCCTACAGAGCAAGTTCACCCCCCCTCACCAATCTCCGCCACTACACTCCCACTCCTCCCCGCCTCCTCAATCAACCGCGCTGTCGCCTCTTCGATGGCGGTCTCGATTTGGACCTTGGCGGCCTTGCGGCCGAGGCCCGGCGGGATGGGCGCGAGGAACTCAACGATGATCGTGCCGGGATAGCGCATCAGGCTGCGCCGCGGCCAATACAGGCCCGAGTTCAAGGCGAGCGGGATGCACGGAATGTTCAAGCCCTCGTAAAGCGCCTGATAGCCCGGTTTATAATCCGGTGGCGCGCCGGGCGCCGTCCGCGTGCCTTCCGGAAAAATGACGATCTCGCGGTTGTGCGAGGCCCGCTCTTGCGCATCGCGCACCAAGGCTTTGAGAGCGACGGCCGCCTTGTCGCGCCGGACGAGGATGTGGGCGAACTTCACGCAGAACCAGCCATAAAACGGGATCCACTTCAGTTCGTCCTTGAGCACGATTGCCGGGTCGTTGAACAGCGGGATCAGCGCAAACGTGTCCCACGCCGACTGGTGTTTGGCGACGATCAGGCAAGGGCCGGGCGGAAGGTTCTCGCGGCCGCGCACCTCCATCCCGGTCCCGGCGATCACCTTCAACAGCCACGTCGAAACGCGGGCATGGGTTTTGAGGCCAAGCATCGCCCAACTGCGCGGCGCCAACAGCAGCCACGAGCCGAGCAGCAGGAACAGTGCTGTCGTGACGTAGAAGGCGATGGCGAACAGGATCGAACGGAACATCGGGGAAAACCGGCTGGGTGAGATGGGGTTAGCAATGCCGGTTGAGGAACCTCGCGGTCAAGTGCCGGGTGCGTGACGGCTGCCATTGATCGAAACATTCGCTTCCGCAATGGACCGGGCGTCGTAGGGGTACATGGCCCGGCTGACGACGAAGCGGATGGCCGACGGGAGAAACTTGACATACTCGGACGCTAAGCTTCGCGTGGTCGAAATACTGAGCCACCAAGCTTCATTATCGAAGAACTTGGGATGCACGGGATGCGGGATCAGGCGAATGCCGGGCATGGCGCGCGCCAATTCAACCAGGCTGCGCGGCATGTGATAGTTCGAGGTCACAACCAGCAAGCTTTTATAGCCCTGAGCTTCCGCCCAGGTACGCGCTTCGCTGGCGTTGCCGTAGGTGTCGAGGGCGGTGTAGCCGAGGTCGACGCAGCAATTGAATTTCTGAGTGTCGAGGCCGGTGACGCGCAACAGATCCTGCTGCCGGGTCTGGCCATTGACGCCGGAAATCAAAAGCCTCTTGCCCATTCCATCTTTGAGCAGGCGCGCGCCTTCCGCGACGCGGGACTCCCCGCCTGTCAGAACGATGATGCCGTCGGCGGGTGTCACGGGCGTCGAAGCGACCTGCGTGACGCTGGCGGAAAACAATATGAAGCCGAAGGCGAAAAGCGCCAGCGCCAGACCTGCTGTTGTGATCAAGGCTGCTTTCAGCCAGGTCATTTCAAATCACCGCACCTTCGACGTTACACATGGTCCGCATTCGCCCCAGCCCTTCGGCCAGATCGACTACAACACTAATAGATTTTGCCCCTGTTGTGACAAGGGATTGAACGAGGTTCATCACTGAGGCCGGAAATCCGGGCGTTTTCGGCCGGAAATGGCCGCTCAGCGCTTCATGTTTAGGATGCTGTAGACCCCGAGCCGGGAGGTCACCATGCACAGCCCGGCGATCACCACGACGACGATGCACAACAGGACGTAGCCTGCCAGATCGAGCGCACCGCTGCCGATCAGCCGGTTCAATTCGGTCGTCGTCACCGTGCCGCCGCCAAGCATATCCATGGCCGTCGGCATCAGGAAGAACACCAGCATGGCGAACGTCGCGCCGACGAACCCGGCGCGAATGCCGAGCCGCAGGAAGTGCTTTTCGAATTCACGGGCGATGAAGCGGTCGGTGGCGCCGATGAAGTGCAGGACTTCGACGATTTCGCGGTTCGACGCCATCGAGCTCTTGGTCGCCGAAACGATGATCGCCGTTGTCGCCGCGCCGACGAGCAGCAAAATGGCAAGGCCGCCGAGCGCAAACGAGCGCGTGACCGTTCTGATCTGGTTCTGCCAGTGGCGGTGATCGTCGAGCGTCACGCCCTTGAATTTCTCGGTCAGCATTTTGCGGACTGCGTCGAGATCGGGTGGCGAACTGCGGTCGACTTCCAGCGCCACGAGCCGCGGCACGGGCAGCGCCTTCAGCGCATCTGTCGAGCCGAGCCATGGTTCGAGCAGTTTCGACGAATCTTCCAGCGTCATGACCTTGACGCTGCGAATGCCGGTTTGCTCTTGAAGAAGTTTGGCAACCTCCGCGACGGTCTTGTCGGTCTCGGCGCCCTCCTTGGGCTCGATTTGAACTGTGACTTCGCTGGCAATATCCTTCAGCCAGGCGTCGGCCGACTGGTTGATCATGTAGACGGCACCGGCCGTCAGGCAGGCGAGGAAGCACATAATCGCGATCACCAGCGTCAGTGACCGTCCGGTCACCGATCCGGCCGGCACGATCGGCGCGTTGAGCTGCGTGCGGCCCTTTCGATGCGAGCGCGCAGGGGCCAGGATTTCCGAGGCATCAGGCTCGAGCCGTGCGGTATTGGCGTCGCCATAGGGGCCGTAGGCGCCGGATGTCTCGGTAGTCTGCGTGACTGGATAATCGTTCGGCGCCGGCCAGCCGTCCGACGATGCCGTCACCGGACCGGTGACGGCATCGTCGCGCGGGTCATACTCGGGTTCTGCATACCGCGGCGGGTGAAGCGGCCGCCCGGTGCGCTTGTCATACGATGCGGACATGGCGGTCATGAAGTTCGATGCGCGGGGCCTTGAACTGGCGCATCAATTGATGATCGTGGGTGGCAATCAGCACCGAGGTGCCGAGCCGGTTCAATTCGATGAACAGGCGCAGCAGCCGCCGCGCCATTTGCGGGTCGACGTTACCGGTCGGTTCGTCGGCGAGCAGCAATTCGGGTTTGCCGATCACGGCACGGGCGATGGCCGCGCGTTGCTTCTCGCCGCCTGACAGAATGGACGGGTAGGCGTGCATCCGGTCTCCCAATCCAACCCATTGCAACAGATCCGTCACATCCTCGCGGTAGTCCTCGATCTTCTTGCCGGAGACGCGCAGCGGCAAAGCGACGTTCTCCCAGGTGGTCAGATGGTCGAGCAACCGGAAGTCCTGGAACACGATGCCGATCCGCCGTCGCAGTTCCGCGCGCTTGGCCGCGTTCACGCGGCTGACATCCTGGCTGAACATCTCGATCTTGCCGCGCGAGGGATGGGTCGACATGAACAGCAGGCGCAGGAGCGACGTTTTACCGGCACCCGACGCGCCATGCAGAAAGTGGAACGAGCCCGGCCTCAATTCGACATTGATTTCGGACAGCACTTCCGGGCCGCGGTCATAGCGCAGGGCGACATTGGAGAGGCGGATCACGGCGCGCGTTCCGTTAGGTCTGTTGCGATTCGATACTGACTTTATGCCGGATTTCGCTGGCCCCGATCAATCGGTCACGATTGTGGCGGGCTCGTGTGCACAGGTGATTTGAGCCGGTTGGGCACGAGAAGCGGCTTGCGCCGCCCTGCGGCCCGCCGATACGGTTGGTGAAATGGATAAAGGCGAGGAACACCGGATGGGTCAGGACGCCGCAACGGCCACCGGCGTGGAGGTCATCTACTCCGCCGCCGAAATTGGCCACCGCCTCGTCACGCTGTCGGACGAGATCAAAGAACGCCAGCCCAAGGGGCTGTTGGTGGTCGCCATCCTGAAAGGCAGTTTCGTGTTTGCCGCCGACCTGATCCGCGCTTTGCATACGGCGGGCATGGAGCCGGAGGTCGATTTCCTGACGCTCTCAAGTTACAAAAAGAGCAAGTCGTCGTCCGGGCGCGTCGAGATTTTGCGCGATCTCGATTTGGCCGTCGAGGGCCGCAGTGTGCTGCTGGTCGACGACGTTCTCGATTCTGGCCGCACACTCGCCTTCGCCAAGGATCTGTTATCGGCGCGCGGCGCCAAATCGATCCTGACCTGTGTGCTGCTGGAAAAAGCAGGACCGAGGGCGGTCGGCGTCACGGCCGATTTCCGGGCGTTTCCATGTCCGGACGAATTCGTCGTCGGCTATGGTATGGACGTGGCCCATCGCTTTCGCGAATTGCCGTACGTCGGCCGCATCGTTCGCGAGGGATGAGAGCCACTTCTGAATGACGGGGGGCGTGGGACATGGCGCATATTCTTCTTGCCGATGATGATCAAGCAACGCGTGACCTCGTCGCCCGCGCGCTCGCCGCCGACGGACACAATGTTGCGGTCACCCAGGATGGGCTCGAGGCACTTGAGCGACTCTCGCGCGGCGGTGTCGAAGTCTTGGTCTCCGACGTTCATATGCCGGGGCTCGACGGACTGTCCCTTGCCGCCATGGCCACCAAAGCCAATCCGAAACTTCGCGTTCTGCTGATGTCGGGTTTTCCCGAGGAGTTGGCCAAGGCCAACGCCATCAGTGCCAACATCGCCGTTTTGGCAAAGCCGTTTGCGCTTGAACAGCTGCGCTCGAAACTCAAGGCGCTTCTGGCGTAGCCGTGGCCAGAGACTGCGGTTTTTTGAGTTGCCGTTCCCGGTGCAGGGTGTAAAGGCCGGCCGCTATCACAATTCCAATGCCGACGAGCGATAGGCCGTCCGGCAGCTCATTCCAGATGAAATAGCCCGCCAATAGCGCAAATAGCATGCTGAGATAGCGGAATGGCGAGGCCGCCGCGATGTCGCCGCTGCGCATGGCGATGGTAATGAAACCGTAAGCCAACGTCAGGGCGATGCCGGCGGTTGCCAAAGCCAGCCAATGGCCGGCCGACGGCCACAGCCACGTCTCCCACGGCAGCAGCAGAAACCCCGAGGCAAAAGTCGCCGCCGTCGACATGAGCGTCAGTGAGAGTGTCGGCACAGTGTTCGGAATCTTGCGTGTCACGATATCGCGCAAGGCGACGGTGATCACCGACGCCAGCGCCATGAGTCCAGCAAGGGAAAACGCACCGGTGCCCGGCCGCAAAATAATGAGAACCCCGGCCAACCCCGCGAGTGCTGCAAGCCAGCGCCGCCAGCCAACATGCTCGCCAAGAAACAACGCCCCGGCCGCCGTTACGACCAGCGGTGTAATTTGAGCAATCGCCAGAGCGTCGGCAATCGCCATCGCAATGAGTGAACCGAGGAACAACAGCGTCGACAACACTTCGGCCGCCATGCGCACGCCAAGAAGGCCGGTTGGTGCACCGGAGGGCACCCGCAAGCCGCCATAGACAAGGCCGAATGCCAAGACCAGGATGATCGAAAAGCCATTTCGAACGGCAATGATTTCGCCCAGCGGCAGCGCGTCCGAGGCAATTTTAACGAGCACGTCAGACGTCGAAAAGCTCGCCATGGCCAGCGCCATGGCGGCAATTGCTTTCAAGTTGCCGTCAGTTTGGGAGAGCATTGAGTTGCCAGGTTAGCACGCGCCTAAACGCGCGGCGCGTGGCAAGGCTCACCATATCTTCGAACGACTGCGCAAGGCTTTTCAACGTGCACCGCAGCTCGCAGTCGTGTTTGAAGATTGCGCCGCCGAGCGGTTTGACCCGGCTAGCCCCCTGAAAGGTCTGGCCATCACATCGGGTAGGGTTTGCGGACTTCATAACCGGTATAGCCGGATCGGGCCGGCTGATCGTTTTCTTCATGGCTGACCCGTGCCGCCTGTTCCGGTTCGCGGTGCGGGGTCTCCCGCGGGAGCGCCGGCGTCGTCCTGGCAAGGCTGAAGATGTGGGCCAGGAAGGCCTGGGCAAGACCAAGCAACAGGCCGGCCAATGCACACACAGGGATGATCACTATCGCCGGAATGTCTGCCCGCTCGAACGGCGGCTGCGGAGCAAACAGACGGCGCGTGATCGCCATGTTCTCCAAGCGTTGATCGAGATCGCGAAGCTTGGCGGTCTCCACGGCCATTGAGCGGTCACGAGATGCCATGGTGTTTTCCAGTTTTGCCTTGAGCCCGGTCAGGCTGGGCTTCAAACTGTCTATGCTCTTTTCCCGTACGATTTGCTGTTTTAGAAGCTCGGCGCGCGCTTTCTCGATGGTCAGCTTTTGCACCGTCTGTTCGCGCTGATTGCTTGCGAACTCATTTTCCAGCCGCGACCGCTCGATCGGCGAGTCCATCGTCAGAAATTGTTCAAGCTTGTCGCGTTCTTCGGCCACGCGTTCTTTCTCAACATCAAGCAGCATGAGCGTCATGGCTTCGCTACCCGACGCCGTGTTTTGAGCGGCGGCAATCCGGTTCTTCGCGTGGGTGTCGATGTCAGCCTTTAACCGCGCCAGCTTGGTTGCGGCTTGCTGATCCTGTAACTGTTTTTGCTGAAGTGTGCGTTCGAGCAAGACAGCGGCTTCAGCGAGGTCCTTGAGGCGATTGTCGGCGATGGCGATTTGCGATTGGTACTCTTTCAGCAGCACGCCATACTGACGCTCGTCCTCCAGGGCGCTGAGCTTGGCCTCGCTCTGGCTTATGTCTGCGTTGATCGGCGCCAGCGACTGAGCAAGATCGGACCGATCGGCGAGTTGGTCGATGGCCGTTCGTGTCGTTTGGCGTTCGGCCTCAAGGCCGCTTCTGCTGACGTTGAAAATCCGGTCGTGATCGTCCTTGAGCTGCGTGAAGATTCGGTCATGGAACGATTTATGCGCGGAAATATCCTGCTCCGTGGCGGCCGTCTCCAGGATGACGATGTTGGTGTTTCTGGCGACCTTGCCTGAAATTCGCGGTGTCTCTTCGTCCAGCAACGGAGCGGTGCTGCGCGTTTCTATCCACGCCAATGGCGCGTAAGCTTCGGTGATCTTTTTCGAAACGATTTCGGGCGTCTCGACCCATCGTTGTCCGTCGGGACCCGCGAGCGCTCCGATTTCGAGCACTGTCCGGACGGAATAAGCAGGCGGCCGCGCGACAGCATAGACACAGGCCGCGATAAGCCCGGCGGCCGCCAGAGCCAGAATTGCATTTTTGCGTTGTCCGATGGCGCCAACAACAGCGCCTGAAGCCGGAAACGTGTGATCGCGCCGGAATGGCTCGACCCTCCGGGCATCCCGATGTCGCAAAACGTGCACCGCGCCCCCTGCTCGTCAAATCCGTCGAATCGAAAAAATGGAATTCCAGGATCAATTGAAGCGAAGTCAGCGAATGTAAACAGGTTGATTAGCCTTCGGCCGGACCCGGCTTGTTGAAAAAGTCCCAGAATAAAAGTCTTCCGGCAGAGCATTCAACCGAACGTGGTGCGATCCAGCGCCGCCCGAATCAGTCGTCCAAAGCTATTAGCGCCGCTATTTTGGATTTGCGGCCGGCGTCTCTGGCGCAGGCTTCGAAACTGGTACTGCTGGTGGCGCTGCAGGGGCAGCCGTTGGCACAGGGGCGGGCGTTGACGCGGACGGCGCCGGCACCACCGGCGGCGCGGCAACTGGCTTCGGCGGGTTTTCGCACGATGCTTTAATGCGCCGCTCGGACACTTCGCGCCCCTCGGTGGCGTAGGACTGGAATGGCAGGAACGACAGCTTCGACAGTTTGTAGAGTTCGTTGGTGAAGGTCGCGCCGCAGTCGAGCACGAACTGATGCGCGTCGGCCATCCGGCAGGCGTC
>JANORU010000092.1:0-2267 GCA_031415475.1 Hyphomicrobium sp. | reverse complement strand
GCCGCCGGGGTCATGATGCTGCTGATCGGGGTATCAGGCGTCGCTGCCAATGCTTTGGCTGCACCGCCCGGCCCCATGAAATGCGCCATATACAGTTCGCCCGGATTGGCAGGCAGACCGCGCGATGTCAGAAACGCATGATTTTCGCGGGCATACATCGCGGTCATTGCGGCATTCACGGTCGGGTCATCGCGCAGGGCCAGAATTTCGTTGGCGCTGCGACCTTTGGCAAGATCGGGGCGATACTTGCCGATCATGGTTAACCAGGTCGATGCGATGAACTGGCCCAGGCCGCGCGCGGAACTGTTGGGGTTTTGCGCGTTGGCCTTGCCGCCGCTTTCAACCCCTATGATGCTGCGCAAAACGGCCGCCTCATTATAGGGCATACTGCCCGGCGGCAGATCGAGGGCAACAGGTGCGCCCTTCGTCGCCTCCTGCACCGTCTGCTGGTCGGTCATCTCCGCCTCGGCGCGGTCAACCGCTGCGCCAAACTTAACCGGGTTTTCGCCGGTCGGCAGTGCTTCGACAACCGTGCGCTCGCGGCCCATGGCCCAGTTGAAGCCTTTGGCAATGCCAAGAATGCCGCCCGCAAACAAACCGCCAAAGGCCATTTCTGTAGCGACTTGCGTGGCGGCGTCGGGATCGGGCAGGTCCAGCCTATCGGCGGCGTCATACTGCCCCGGCAGGGCCGCCGCACTGGCCGCCCCGGATAGCAGCATTTCCGACAGAATGAATTTGGCAGGCCCGCTTGCAGCGCCGCCAAAGGGCAACAGGGCAAGGCTTTCGGGCTTGGTCAGGCTGCGCGTCATCGATGCAAAGAATTCGGTCAGACCGCCACCGGGTTGCGCCAGAACGGCCTCGGCGTCCGCAAGGATCGCCTGATCTTCTGATTTCAATCGCTGATCAAACTGATCTTGTGTCAGCGGCAGATCGCCCCATTTTGTGGGGTCGGTGGCCACAAATTTGCCAGCCTCGTCCATCACCATCTGCTCAAACGTGCGCCAGTCGCTGGTGTAATCGCGCTGGCTGGCCGTCGCGCGCGCCTGCGCCTCGGCGGGCAGGGTGCGGTACATGTCCATCACCAGATCGCGGCGTTTGCCGTCGGCATAGCCCCAGGCATCGGTGGTGATGGTGTCGCGCTTCCATGCAGCGGCCCAAACATCAACAATGCCTGCGTCACCGACAGGTACAGGCTCGGTCGGCTCCCATGCCGGTTCTTCTTCGCCGGGCGGCAGGCCTGTGTCTGGCACTGGCTTGATCGCCGCCTGAAACGTATTTGACAGATCGGCCAGTGCACCTGCTTCGGCGGGTGATGATGGCTCTGGTAACGCGGGTGCAGCTGCTGCCTCTGGCGCGGGCGCTGGGGTGGCGGGCAGGCCTTTGCGCCTGATCAGCGCCCGTTCGTCATCAATGATAATGGTCATTTGCTGGCCCCCTTGATCAGGGCGGGCAGCCGAAACCAGTAGGGTTTGCCACCTGCATCGCCTATCACCTGGCTGCGGCCGTCAACCGGATAGGTGAACTGATACCAGTCGCGCTTGCCCGGCACTTTTTCAATCTGCAGGTCTTCCAGAATGGCGCTGTTGCCGCCTGCGTCTATTTGCAGATCGGGCAGCCTGCCATCCACCGACGCCGCCTTCAGCGCGCGCATCGGATCTGGCGCATCGCCGGGCTGGAACAGTTTGCCCTGCTGGTCTGCGACTGGCAGCCATTGATCGAAATTCGGGTTATAGGCGCGGCGGCCCAGCTGGTAGTCGATGTTCTCGATCGCCGTTTCCACATCGGCCAGCGGCACACCGGCGGGCAGAATGACATTGCGGTCGCGAAACGGTTGCAGGCCGCCAACTGTCAAAGCACCGTCTTTGTCGGCGGTGGCCCCGGTGTACCGTCTAAACGCGGTCTCATAGGCGGCTTGCGCGTCGTCATCTTTTAGAAACGGCTCGCTGGCCTCGGTATTTGTTGGGTCTGCCCCGGTCATGCTATCGGCATAAAGCGCATTGACTGCCGCCATAGCTTGCGCTTTTGCAGCCGGATCACCTTCATAGGCGCCGCCCGACAGCCGATCAAAGGTGGCGATGGTGGCGGCCTTAGGTGGCAATACGACCGTGCCGCCCGGCGCTGATTTTTGCTGACCGCGCAAGATTTCGGTGGCCAGCGTCTCGTTCCCGGTATCCACCAACACGCGTGTGGCCTCGGCAAACACCGGGTCGAGGCCAAACTCGCGGGTCAGCGCATCAGTGTTGCCGCCGGTGCCGATGGCAATGGCG
>JANORU010000091.1:0-9565 GCA_031415475.1 Hyphomicrobium sp. | reverse complement strand
GAGCTGGGCGGCCCGTCAGTCCGGCTACTCGTTTCGACAGACGGCGCGGGAGTTTCGTCGGGCATGTTTGCTGAGCCTTGGTCCAGACTGGTTGTCCGCAGGGTGGCTTCCCATATAGCATTGGTTAAGGCCCAAAGGCGGGGCGCAGACCAAGGGTCGCGCCGGCGTCGGTCACATGCTGAGTGAGGAGTGTAGGTAATCCCATGCCTATGAACTACGCCAAAACGGCACTTTTGCTGGTTGTAATGACGGGGATCTTTGTGGCCCTCGGCGCCGTGATTGGCGGCAAAACCGGGCTGGTGATCGCTTTCATCATTGCGCTCGCCATGAATGTCATCAGCCTTTGGAAATCCGACACCATGGTTCTGCGCATGTTCAAGGCGCAGGAGGTGGATGAAACGTCGGCCCCCGCCTACTGGGCAATCGTCCGCGAAATGGCGCAACGGGCCGAACTGCCGATGCCGCGGGTCTACATCATGAACAACCCGCAACCGAATGCCTTCGCAACCGGCCGCAATCCTGACAATGCCGCCATAGCCGCTTCGACCGGATTACTCGACATGCTGTCGCGCGAGGAAATTTCCGGCGTCGTGGCTCACGAACTCGCGCATATCAAGAACCGCGATACGCTGACCATGACCGTGGCAGCGACCATCGGCGGCGCCATCTCCATGGTGGCGCAGTATCTTCAGTTCGGCATGCTGTTCGGCGGCAACCGCGACAATCAATCGAGCGTCGGCTGGTTGGCCGCATTGGTCGCCATGTTCCTCGCACCGTTTTCGGCGACGATCGTGCAGATGGCCATCAGCCGGTCGCGCGAGTATCAAGCCGATCAACTTGGGGCGATGATCTGCGGCAGCCCGCAGTGGCTGGCGTCGGCCTTGGTTAAGATCAACGCTGCGGCAAAGCGAATTCCAAACATTACCGCCGAACGCGTACCCGCCGCCGCTCACGTTTTCATCATCAATCCGTTGTCTGGTCGTGGCGTCGATAGTTGGTTCTCGACCCACCCCGACACATCCAATAGGGTCGCCGCGCTCGAACAGCTTGCGCGTGAGTGGGGACAGCTTGCCGCCAACCAGTCGTTCGATTTGCCTGATGGTCAGCCGGGTGGCAGCGTCGCGCGGGCTCCAAGCTCATCTGGGCCGTGGAGCGGCGAGAAAGACGGAAACGGTCCCTGGGGGTGAGATGCGAAATCCGCTAGACTTGCCCAATGCGCAATGACAAGCGGCCGATCGCGCCGCAATCGCGGCCGAAATCGGCCTCGCCGGGTCCATCCCGACCGTCACCTAACTCCCCGCGTGAACCGCAGGCTGGGTACGTTGCTCGCCAGGCGGCGGTGACGGCCTTGATCCAGGTCTTCGAAAAGCACCGCTTTCTCGACGAAGCCTTGCTGCACACGTATGCGACGCCAGACGGCGCCACGCTGGAGCCGCGCGACCGGGCGTTCGTGCGCGTCATCGTGACGGCCGTACTGCGGCGGGCAGGAGAACTCGGCCGCGTGCTCGATCAGTTCCTGCAAAAGCCGCTCGACGCCAAGCAGGGCCGGCTGCGGGCGATCCTGCTGTCTGCCGCAGCGCAGATTTTGTGTCTCGAAACTCCAGCCCACGCGGCCATCAGTTTGGCCGTCGATCAATGCAAGGCCGACACGGCAACGCAACGCTTTGCCGGGCTCACCAATGCCGTGCTCCGCAAAGTGGCCAGTGACGGGCCCGCCATACTGAAGGACATCGACGCCGTCTCGGTCAACATTCCAGCCGGCATCTATCAGCGGTGGCAGCGCAGTTACGGTCAGCAACGCGCCGCTGAAATTGCGGCAGCCTCGCTGGCCGAACCCGACCTCGATCTAACCGTCAAATCCGATCCGGAGGCCTGGGCCCAACGCTTGGGCGGCGTCGTATTGCCGGCTGGGTCCGTCCGGTTGTCCGGCGGCGGCCGCATCGAGGATTTGCCCGGCTACGCCGAAGGCGCTTGGTGGGTGCAGGACGCAGCCGCGGCTTTGCCAGTTCTGCTGCTCGGCGATGTCAGCGGCAAGGACGTTGCCGATCTCTGTGCAGCCCCTGGCGGCAAGACGGCGCAATTGGCGGCGCGCGGCGCAAGTGTCTGGGCTGTTGAAAATTCGAAGCCAAGATTGACACGCCTCGCGGCCAATCTGGAGCGCGTTCGGCTAACAGCAAAACTTGTCGAGGCCGACGCGGCGTCGTGGGCACCAACGCAGGAGTTCGATGCGGTCCTGCTCGACGCGCCCTGCTCGGCGACCGGCACGATCCGGCGTCACCCGGACTTGCTGCATATCAAGCAGGACTCCAATTTCTCGAGCCGTCTCGACCTGCAAGCGCGCCTGCTCGACAATGCGGCCCGCTTGGTCAAGCCGGGTGGCCTCTTGCTCTATTGCACCTGTTCGCTCGAGCGCGAAGAAGGCTTGGATCAGGTTCAGACGTTTCTTGAGCGCAACGCGGGGTTCGCGCGGCGGCCCCTCAGTCTCGAAGATGTCGCTGGTCAGCGCGAGTGGCTCTCGCCAGAGGGTGACCTGCGCACGCTGCCCGATTGGCGGCTGGACACACCGCCAACCTCGGGGATCGACGGTTTCTACGCGGCCCGGCTCTTTAAGGCCTAGCTGGGTCGAACACCCGGTTTCCTCAACACCTTTCACCGGCGTTGCCTTGTAACCCCGCAGTGCATCAGCTACCCGGATCAGAGATTTTTCCGGTTAGCCGCACTATTGCCGGAACTCCGGGAGAGGGTCGGCGGTGAGTGAGCTCATGACAAGTCTATCGCTTTCCGAACGATCGAGAATTGCGCTGCTTTCGGCTGGCCGGTCGCGGCGGGCGGCGGTTGCCCGCGTTCTGCATTCTCCGCTCTTGCGGTGGCGGTATGGGCCGGCCGTTCCCGGCCAATTGCTGATCGTGCCGCAAGATTTGAGAACGGCCGACCCAAGCTTTTGGCAGGAAATCCAGCTCGGCCAATTTGGCTTGGCCGGATCGATCGCACGTCTGGGGCTTCACTCCCCGTTCGAAGTAACTCCACCCAATTCCAATTGGGCCCGGTCGTTGCACGGCTTCGCCTGGTTGCGGCATCTGCAGGCGGCGGACGAAGATGAAGCGCGCCAGACCGCCCGGCGCCTGACAGTCGAGTGGATCATTCGCCAGCGAGCCGGCATCGGTCTCGCCTGGGAACCGGCCATCATGGGCCGGCGGATCATTTCCTGGATCTCTCATGCGCCCCTGCTGATCGAGGATGCCGACGAAGAAACCTACGAGGCCATCACCAAGAGTTTGGCAGCCCAGGTGGTTCGCCTGTCTGCCGCCTGGGGCGATGGTCAGGATGGCTATCCCCGGCTGCTGGCGTTGACGGCGTTGGTGTTTGCGGAGCTGTGTATCGAAGGGCACGATCGTCAGTTCGAGGATGTGCAGCGCGCCTTCTCCGCCGAGCTATCGCGGCAGATCTTGCCGGACGGTGGCCATATCAGCCGCAATCCGGCGGTACTTGTCGATCTGCTGCTTGAACTGCTGCCGCTTAGGCAGTGCTTTGCCTCGCGCGGCCGCGCGGTGCCCGAAACAGTGACGCGGGCCGTCAACGACGGCATTGCGATGCTGCGCTTCATGCGGTTGGGAGATGGCGGGCTGGCGCGCTTCAACGGCGTTTCAGTTCCAATGCCGGCCGCACTGGCGACCGTGCTGGCGTATGACGACCAATTTGGCCCGCAACTCGCACGCGCCCAGCAATCGGCCTATGCCCGCCTGCAATGTGGCGGGTCCACGGTCATTGTCGACGCCGGCGGCCCACCATCCTTCGAGTTGGCCTGTGAGGCGCATGCGGGCTGCCTGTCGTTCGAAATGAGTTCGGGTTCGAGCCTCATCTTCGCCAACGGCGGCGCGCCCGGAACGCCGGAACGCGGGAAGCTGCCGGTGGCCCGGGCGACCGCCAATCACAACACGCTGACTTTGGGCGAGACGTCGTCGTCCCGCATCATCAGGGATGCGCGCCTCGACAGGCTGATCGGCGGCGATCCGATCATCGGACCGGCAGCGGCTCGCTTCGAAGTCCGCGAGCGATCGGGTGGCATGGAATTCTCAGGCCAGCATGATGGCTATGTCGACAGGTTCGGCCTCGTGCACCGGCGAACGATCCTGCTGAACGCGTCGGGCGACCAGTTGAACGGCGTCGACAAGATCGGCGGTCCCAACGGGGCGGTGCGATTGGCCAAGGATGTGCCGTTTGCCATTCACTTTCATCTGCTGCCCGGCACCGACTGCAAGCGCGATCCTTCAACCCGAGTGATGGACATCCGGACGCGCGACGGCAAGCGCTGGAATTTCGCGGTCCAAGGGGCCACTCCGTCGGTCGAAGAGAGCATGTTCTTTGCCGATGCGGCGGGCTCGAAATACCGACTTCAGATTGTCCTGCGCGGATCGACGTTTGGTGACAACGATGTGCGCTGGTCGCTGGAAGCCCGTGCGTGATCCTGGACGTGATCCTGGGCGTGACCCGGCGCGTGACGTTGTGCCCCGCGAGTGAGGCCTTCCGGCCATACCGCTCGTGCGCCACGCGTGGTATCGCCTGCCTGCAATCAATCGAGCCAGCAAAAACGCCCCCATGACCACCGACCTGCAGCCCGTTCGCCGTGCCCTCGTTTCGGTCTCCGACAAATCCGGCCTCGGCGAACTTGCCAAGGCGTTGTCGTCGCACGGTATCGAAATCCTTTCGACCGGCGGCACTGCTGCGGCCTTGAAGGCGTTTGGTCTGACCGTCACCGACGTTGCCGATCATACCGGCTTTCCCGAAATGATGGATGGCCGGTTGAAGACACTGCATCCCAAGGTCCATGGCGGATTGCTTGCCATTCGCGGCAACGCCGAACATGAGGCGGCCGCCGAAGAGCATGGCATCGCTCCGATCGATCTGCTGATCGTCAATCTCTATCCGTTCGAAGACACCGTCGCCAAGGGCGGCAGCTACGAAGCCTGCGTCGAGAATATCGACATCGGCGGCCCGGCCATGATCCGCGCCGCAGCCAAAAATCATTCCGGTGCAACGGTCGTCGTCGATCCGGCCGACTATGACGCGCTGCTGGCCGAGCTTGCCGCCAATGGCTGCAAGACCAGTCTCGCGTTCCGCAAGTCGATGGCACAAAAGGCCTTCGCTCGAACCGCCGCCTACGACGGCGCGATTTCGAATTGGCTCGGGGCCGTCCTCGACAACACGGACGGCAAGGCAGAAGGCTTTCCGCGCACCTTCACCGTTCAATTCAAGAAGCAGTTCGATCTGCGCTATGGCGAGAACCCGCATCAGCAAGCGGCGTTTTACGCAGCGAACGCGCCCGCCGCCGGGTCGGTCGCGGCAGCACGCCAACTGGCCGGCAAAGAGCTCTCCTACAACAACATCGCCGATACCGATGCCGCACTTGAATGCGTCAAGGAATTTGGCGCCTCTGCAGCCTGCGTGATCGTCAAGCACGCCAATCCGTGCGGCGTTGCGACCGCCGGGTCTCTCCTTGAGGCCTATAACCGCGCGTATTCGACAGACCCTGAATCAGCCTTCGGCGGCATCATTGCCTTCAACCGCACGCTCGATGCGGCAACGATCGATGCAATTCTCGAACGGCAGTTTGTCGAAGTCATCGTCGCGCCGGACGTCGCGGCCGGTGTGCTTGAAAGTGTCGCCGCCAAGAAGAACGTTCGCTTACTAGTGACGGGCGCGTGGCCCGACGTGCCGCCTCGTCGACTGGATTTTAAGAAGGTGACGGGCGGGCTGTTGGTTCAAGACGCCGATCTGGCAAGCCATGAAACATTGAAAGTCGTGACCATGCGCCAGCCCAGGCCCCAAGAACTGGCCGATCTGGCGTTTGCGTGGTCGGTCGCCAAGTTCGTCAAATCCAATGCCGTGGTGTTCGCCAAGGACGGCATGACTGTCGGCGTTGGCGCCGGGCAGATGAGCCGGGTCAATTCCACGCGCATTGCCATCGCCAAGGCGGCCCAAGCCAATCTCAAAGTTGACGGCAGCGTCGTGGCATCCGACGCGTTCTTTCCTTTTGCCGACGGACTTCTCGCTCTGGCCGACGCCGGGGCGACGGCGGTCATTCAGCCGGGCGGCGCCATGCGCGATGCCGAGGTGATCAAAGCCGCCGACGAGCGCGGGCTCGCCATGGTGTTCACCGGCATGCGCCATTTCCGGCACTGACGTACCGGTTCATAAACACCTTGTTAAGCACACGACGCGGCCTGCACAGATCGCAGGCATTTGAATCTTTCATTTTACGCGACTGAAGCTCGCGCGCTGTACATCTCATGGCGATCGGATCAATCCTGATCCGGGTTCGAGACCCCGCCGTGGACCAGCCGAACGCCCTTTTGCAACGACGTCAGTTTGGCCGCCGCCAGGCCAATCTTCTGGCGCTCGTTTCGCTGCCCGGCCGCGCGCCCATCGAATGCACCATTGAAAACATCTCCGAAGGCGGCGCGCTTCTCCGCATCGGCGAAGAAAATCTTCCCAACCGGCCGTTTCGCCTGTCGATTGCCGGCGTGAAGTTCGATCTGTTTTGCGAACTGCGCCACCAGGGAAAACATGGTGCCGGCGTCCGCTTCTTGAGCGCTCAAGATGGCGCGACGGTCATGCGGCAGCTCTATCCGGACGCCGCCAAAGTGTCCGACGCCGTTGCCCGCTGCGGAACCCTGGATCGCAGTGCGGACATTGCAGCAATGCCGCTCAGCCATCGGGATATGCGCGATACGCTGCTCGCCGCGCAGTCAACCCGGCGCATCGCCGATTTCGCCAACCTTCGCTTCGCCCGCACTGGCGCTAAATGCTGGCTGCAGGTGGCGGTGGTTTCGGCATTGATTCAGGCGTCGAGCCCCGGCCCAATGGATCGCGAGTATTCGCCGTCGTCGTTTTATGCGTCAGCCGGGCGAGCTTAAAACCTCTAGCCCAGCAAATCGCGCAGCATCGGAATGAGCGGAATATCGGCCGGCGGCATCGGGTAGCCGGCCAGCCGCGACGCGCGCACCCAGGCGATGCGCTGGCCCTCGCGCGGCGTGATCTCCCCGTCCCAGGTGCGGCACAGATAGAGCGGCATCAAAAGGTGGAATGTCTCGTAGCTGTGGCTTGCGAACGTGAACGGGGCCAGGCACTCGAGACACACCTCAATGCCCAGCTCCTCGGCCAATTCGCGGACCAGCGCCTGTTCCGGCGTCTCACCGGCCGCCACCTTGCCGCCGGGAAACTCCCACAGGCCCGCCATCGATCGCCCTTGGGGCCGCTCGGCGATCAGCACGCGGTTGTCGCGATCGACAAGCGCCGCCGCCACCACCAGCAGCACCGGCTTCTTGTCCGGCACGTCAACCATGCGCCCGACCGTTCCGGCGCAATAGATAGATCGGCTCTTTCAGCCACGTCAGTCCGCGCTTCTTGAGGTTGGGGCTGGCCGGCAGCCCTTCGCGCGCGTCCAACGGCGTGATGTCGAAACTCTGCCCGAACAAGCTCTCGATCTGACTGCGGGGTATGGGGAATGGCGGACCGTCCATTTGCGACGGGTCATACTCAAGCGACACCAGCAGCACGGGCGCGTCGCGCGGTGTGAGCTCTGCCAGCTTGCTGGCATAACGCTGTTGAAGCGTAACCGGCATGGCCACAAGAGCGGCGCGATCGTAGACGGCGCCAATACGGCTCGTCGCATGGGCCGGAAGCTCGAAATAATCTCCGCACCAGACTTCATACGGCCCGGCGCGATGGACGCTGTGCTGGCCCTCTGTCACGATGCTTGCAGCCCGGCTGCGATCGCTGAAAAACGTATCAACCGCCAGCTTCGACAGCTCCGCCCCGATGACCTCGTGGCCCCGCTCTGCCAGCCACACCATGTCGAGGCTCTTGCCGGCCAAGGGCACAAACACGCGGGCGCCGGGCTTCACACCCAGACCTGCCCAATGCCGCTCAAGCGCCGGCTGCACCATCGGCTGGTGAAACCCGATTTCGTTGGACTGCCAGCGATCGAGCCAGAAGGAGGGGTCCATACTCTGTCACAGCCTAACTTCGGTAGTTGGCGTTGATCGAAATATAGTCGTGGGTCAGGTCGCAGGTCCACACGGTGCCGGACGCCTTGCCGACGCCGGCATCGACCCGGATCGTGATTTCCGCGTTCTTCATGTATTTGGCGACGGTCGCTTCGTCATAGTCCTCCGCCCGTTCGCCATCGCGTGCCACGCAGTAGGGGCCGAACCAGATGGCGAGCTTGTCGCGATCGGCCGCTTCGCCGGATTTGCCGACCGCCATGACGACGCGGCCCCAATTCGGATCTTCGCCGGCGATGGCGGCCTTTAAGATCGGCGAGTTGGCACAAGAAAGTGCGATGCGCCGCGCCGCCGCCTTGCTCTTGGCGCCCTCGACCTCGAACGTCACGAACTTCGACAGCCCTTCTCCGTCCTTGGCGACTTGGATCGCGAGGTCGCGCATCACGGCATGAAGGGCCGCACTAAAGGCTGCAAGTTTCTTCGAGCCCGTCTTGGTCACCGGCTTCTGGCCACGCTTGGCGGCAGCGCCGGTTGCGAACAGCAGGCAGGTATCGCTGGTCGACGTATCGCCGTCGATGGTCATGCAATTGAAGGTCGTCGCCGTGTGCTCGGCGAGCAGGGATTGCAAAACGTCGTTTGAGACCGCCGCGTCGGTGAACAGGAAGCACAGCATGGTCGCCATATCCGGCGCGATCATGCCGGCGCCCTTGCAAAAGCCTTGGACGGTCACTTCGGTGTCGCCGATCAGCGCTGTGCGCGTGGCTAACTTGGGATAGGTGTCGGTCGTCAGAATGGCGCGCGATGCCGCTTCGAAACCGTCGGCCTTGGCATTCGCTGCAAGGCCCGCCAGCAATTCAGCAAACTTACTGGCATCGAGCGGTTCGCCGATCACGCCGGTCGACGCGATAAAAACGGTGTGTTCGTCGCATCCCGCCGCGCGGGCGGCATAGTCGGCCGTCACGGCGACCGCGTCGCGACCCTTTTGGCCGGTAAACGCGTTGGCATTGCCGGAGTTGACAACCAGCATGCGTGCGCCGCGCTTCTTGGCGGCGGTCTTTAAGTTCTGCCGGCACCAGAGCACCGGGGCCGAGGCCGTTTTCGATTGGGTCAGAACTCCGGCGACCGTGGTGCCGGGGTCCATGACGGCAACCATCAGATCGGTCCGGTTCTTGTAGCGAATGCCGGCTTCGGCTGTCGCGAAGCGCACGCCGTCCACCGGCTCGAGACGGGGCAACGACTTTGGAGCGAACGGCGATAGCGTGCTGATCCTGCCCATTTCGTATCCTGCGCGTGTGGTGATGGCCGAACCGATTGATGCCACAAAAGCGATCGGGCCGCTCAAATCAAGCGGCCCGATAAAATTTCTTTCCTTAAGTCCGGCCTTAAGACCGGAAAAGCTACTTCTTCTCTTCTGCCGGCGGGGCCAC
This sequence comes from Hyphomicrobium sp., assembly GCA_031415475.1. GTDB lineage: Bacteria > Pseudomonadota > Alphaproteobacteria > Rhizobiales > Hyphomicrobiaceae > JAGVSR01. Next base: position 135 of record JANORU010000091.1, on the reverse strand, counting down.
TTTTTCCATGGCCTTTGCCTTGTCGAGCTGATCCTGCATTTGCTTGTCCATGGCCGCCTTGGCTTCCGCCTGCTTCTTGGCGTCCTCCTCGGCCATTTTTTTTATGTCCGGATCGATGTACTCGATCTTCGCCTT
>JANORU010000090.1:0-7166 GCA_031415475.1 Hyphomicrobium sp. | reverse complement strand
GCGTCGGTATTGGCGACGACGAACTCGACCCCGATCAATCCGGCATCGATCATGTTGTTGATGGCGTTGCAGCCGGCGCCGCCGACCCCAATCACCCGGATCCTCGGCTTCAAGTCGTTGAGCTTCGGCAGTTGCAGCTTGATGCTCATAGCGTCCCCACGATCGTGCTGTTCGCGAGCCCCCTGTCGCGACCTCGATTGAAGCCGCGCCGCTCGGACCTTGATGTCAACGCAAACAGCAGGCGCAAACTGCGCACCCGTTAGAAGCCGTCTTTGAGCCAATGACCGACGCGGCCCAAATACCCTCCCGGCACTTTTTTGCCCGATCGGATGGCCGACACGGCTGCCGTGCCCTCGATCGCTGCCAGAAGTACGCCCGTGACCCCCGAAAATGCCGGACCCGACATGAGCGGAGGAAGCCCCGAAATCGCCGCCGCGCGGGCGGCTCTGACCGGCCGGTCGAGACGACGGGCCACAAGATCGATGAGCCCCGTCAGTTCAGACGACCCGCCCGTGACGACCACGGGTCCCTTGAACCGCTTATCGAAACCAGCTTGGGCAAGCCGTTCCTCGACAAGCGCTAAGATGTTGAGGCTTCGCGCCCGCACGATCTCGGCGAGCTTTGCTCGCGTGATCGCCGGCGGCGGCCCCACGTCTTCGCCGGTCCGGGCATAGGCCACCGCCTCGTGCCCGTCCGACTGCGCCGCCAGGACTGTGCCATAAAGCGTTTTGATTCGCTCGGCTTCTTCGAGCGGCGTCTGCAACGCGCGGGCAATGTCAAGAGTGATGTGCTGGCCACCCACCGGAATCACGTCCGAAAAGATGTATCGGCCATCGACAAACAGGCTGATGCCCGTGGTGCCGGCGCCGATATCGAGGACGATGACCCCAACCCGGCGTTCGTCGGCGGTCGTGGCACCGATGGCGCTGGCATAGGGCGCCGGCACCAGCCGCTCAGCCGACAGATAACAGCGCTCGACCACGTGATGCAGATTGCGCAACGGCGCTTCGTCGACCGAGACCGCGTGAAAATCGCAGGTCATGCGGCCGGCGGCCATGCCGACAGGCGACAACGCGGCCGGCGAACCGTCGAGTCGATAGCCAAGGGACTCGAAATGGATCAGGCGGCCGCCGTCGCGCTCGCCGTACTGGCGACCATTGCTATCTAGAATATCGAGATCGTCCTCAGTGACGATGCCCTGCGCCAATCCGGTCGCAACCGAAAACGTTTGCGACCGCCCACGTCCGCACGGCGGGGCGGCGACGATGCCCGATAGGCGCACGCCGGCCATCCGTTCGGCTTCGGCAATCGCCGTCCTGAGTGTCAGCTCGGCTTCGGCAAGGTCGACGATGACACCGGATTTGATGCCGCGCGATGGCACATGGCTGACGCCGGCAATCCGCACCGGCACAGAAGCGCTGGCATCGATGCGGGCGACGAGGCAGGCCGTCTTGAAGGAGCCTAAATCGACCGCGGCGACGAGACCGCGGCCTTGAATTGGGTTCTTTGGATCCGCTGCCATGGCCTAGTCTCCCACCCCTAAGGACGAGAGGTCGAGCGACGAGCCGGACTTCGATGGTGCAAGCGCGCGAACAGCAATTCTTTGCGACGCTCTGAGATCAATGCTGCGGTTGGCGGTGTTGAGGGTCGATTTCAAGCGTTGATCGGCGGCAAGTTGCGCCAGTGCTGTCGTTTCCGCCGCAGCCGGCAAATGCACGACGACGTTATTTTTGAGATGCAAGGCCCAGCGCCGTTCGCCGACCCGCTCGGCGGTCACTAGGCGTTGCCTAAGTGCCGGAAAACGATCGAGAGCGGACAGCAGGGCCGCTGTTTCCGTGTTGGCGCCCTCGCCAGACACCTCTGGAAGCGACAGCGCCGATCCGGCCGAGACGGCGGACAGGACGCGGCCCGACCGATCAATGAGAAAGGCGCCACCGATGCGCGACCAGACGGCGAACGGTGCGCGCTCGCTGACGCGAATGGCGAGTTCACCCGGCCAGACACGGGAAATCTCAGCCGTCTCGATCCACGGCAGCCGTTCGAACCTGGCGCGAATGGCGGAGGAATCAAAACTTGCCAGCGTTCGCACGTTGGCCAAGTCGAGCGCATCGAAGAGTTCGCTGTCCGGCGTAAATTTATGGCCCGTGACCGACACCTGATTGATGCCGAAGCCAACGAGATCGGCCAGCCGGTCTTTGGTGAGCCAGGCGGGCAGCGGGGTAAGGTTTGCCGTCGCATATGCAGCCGTTCCGGCCAACCCGCCGATGATCAGCGTCAAAGCGATGCCGGCGCGGCGGAGCGTCGGCCGCCTGGAAAATTCTGTTTTGCGGTGTCGATGAGGAGCTGCGTAGCGCGTGGTTGGGTGAAGCGATGGCGCTTCAAGCGCCCGCCAGGAGGATGTCGACCGGTGGTCTACCTCGCGCAACTCGCGTCCTCTACGATCCAGCGAACCAATTCGCCAAACGACCAGCCGGCATGACCGGCCAACTCCGGCACCAGCGACGTTCCCGTCATGCCCGGCTGGGTGTTAACTTCGAGACAGACGATCTCCCCGGTTCCGCCGGGTGTATCGTCGTATCTGAAGTCGGCCCGCGACACGCCGCGGCAGCCGAGGGCCGTGTGAGCCCGTTCGGTGTATTTCCGGACCGATTGGTAAACATCCGGTAAAATGTTGGCCGGAAGCTCGTGCACGGAGCCCCCGGGGGCGTATTTGGCCTCAAAATCGTAGAACTTGAGCCCGTCCTTGGGCCGGATCTCGATGACGCCGGTGACGAAGCCGCCGATGACTGCGCAGGTGAGTTCGCGGCCGGCCACATAGCGCTCGACCATCACGATCTCATGTTCGACGCCGGGAGAGACGATGGCCGCCGGCGGAGACTTGGAGTTCGGCCCAACAATAATGACGCCGACGCTCGACCCTTCATCGACCGGTTTGACAACATAGGGCGGCGGCATAACGTGGCCACGGGCCGCTTCGGCGCGTGTGACCAGCAGAGCGTCGGCAACCGGCACACCAACGGTGCGCATCACAGTCTTGGCGTGCTCCTTGTGCATGGCGAGCGCCGACGCCAGAACACCCGAATGGGTGTAGGGGATACCAATCGTTTCGAAGATGCCCTGAACGCAGCCGTCTTCGCCGAACTTGCCGTGCAACGCATTGAAAATGGCATCCGGTTTCACGTCGGCAAGGCGCAAGGCGATTGTCCGGTCAACGTCGATGCGGCTGACGCGATAGCCCTCGCCTTCCAAGGCGCTGGCAACGGCGGCGCCGGATTTCAAACTGATCTCGCGTTCGGCCGACCACCCGCCCATCAGAACGGCGACGTGGGATTTGGTTCTGGCAGGAGCGGGACCGAGGCGGTTCATGGTGTTCCCTTGAGTGCCAATGCTTCGGCCACCGGGCGGCCATCCTGCGGAATGCCGAGGCGAATGATTTCCCAGTCAAGTATCACGCCTGAGCTGGCCTTGACGCGCGCGCGGACCGTTTCGCCCAGCGTCTCGACATCTTCCCCCGACGCTTTTTGATCGTTGATGAGGAAGTTGCAGTGCATATCCGACACCTTGGCGCCGCCGACGCGCAAGCCCCGGCACCCGGCCGCATCGACCAGTTTCCAGGCGCTGTTGCCGGGTGGGTTTTTGAACGTCGAGCCGCCGGTGCGCTCGCGGATCGGCTGATTTTTTTCGCGGTACTCGGCCACCTCGTCCATGTCTTTGGAAATTTCGTCCGGATTGCCGGGGACGCCGGCAAAGGTTGCCTCCGTGAAAATCCAGTCGTCCGGAATGCCGCAATGGCGATAGGTGAATTTCATATCGGCGAGCGACAGCACATGGATGTTTCCGTTGCGGTCGACGGCGCGTGCCCTAGCGAGAACATCTTTCGTTTCGCGGCCATGGGCGCCGGCGTTCATGCGCAACGCCCCACCAATTGAGCCGGGAATACCGCGATAGAATGCGAGGCCTGAGATACCGGCCTCGGCGGCCGCGCGCGCGACTTTCACATCTGGCACAGCCGTGCCAGTGCGCAGGCGATGGCCGGGCTCAATCGCAACATCGCCGAAGCCGCGAGCCAGTCGAATGACGATGCCCGGCACGCCGCCATCGCGGACTAGCAAGTTCGATCCCAGCCCGATGACGAACACCGGCAGATCGGTGCCGGCGCCTTTGAGAAAATAAGCGAGATCGGCTTCATCGGCGGGCGTGAACAAAACCTGCGCCGGGCCGCCGACGCGAAACCACGTGATGTCGGCAAGCACGGCATTGGCCGTCAGCCGGCCGCGAAGCTCGGGCAGGCGCGATCGAAGCTCGGCGGTGATGTCGGCGAAAGCCATGTGAACCCGATTGGTCGATTATTCGGCAGCTTCGGCGCCGAGCCAGCCCGGCAGCGCTGCCGCCCACTCGGTCGAATTCCCGGCGCCAAGCAAGACCACCATGTCGCCAGGGCGGCCATAGCGCTTGAGCAACGGCGCGATGTCGGTGGCGTGGTCGATGGACGTCACCGCGCCATGACCGGTGCGGCGGATGCTGTCCGCCAGCGTGTGCTGATCGATACCGGCAATCGGCACTTCGCCGGCCGAATAGAGCGGCGCGACGATGACGCTATCGGCATCGCGGAAGCAGGCCGAGAAATCGGCGAACAGGGCTTGCACGCGAGTATAGCGGTGCGGCTCGACGACGGCGATCACGCGGCCTTTGGCGCCGGCCCGCGCGGCCGACAGCACGGCGGAGATTTCCACCGGATGGTGGCCATAGTCGTCGAAGATCTGGATGCCGTTCCATGTGCCCGTCGGCTGGAAGCGGCGCTTGACGCCGGAGAAGGTGGCAAGGCCGGCGCGGATCACGTCGTCGGAGATGCCGGCTTCGGCCGCAACGCCCACGGCGGCCAGCGCATTCAAGGCATTGTGCTGACCTGGCACGGGTATCGACCAGCCGATCAGCGTTCGCTCGCCGCCTTTGACGCGAGACCCCAGTTCGGCATCGAAAATGGTAGTGAAGCCGTCCTGGCGCACCGACGTCAGACGCATGTCAGCATCCTGGCTCACGCCATAGGTCAAGAGGCGGCGGCCGTCTTTCCGCATCTCCAAACGCTCGATCATATCCCTGACGACGGGTTGGTCGATGCAGGTGACAGCGAGACCGTAGAACGGGATCTTCTTGTAGAACGCCTCGAACTCGCGGTGCATATTCTCGACCGTTTTGAAATAGTCGAGGTGTTCGGGATCGATGTTGGTGACGATACCGATCTCGGTCGGCAGGCGCAGGAATGTGCCGTCACTTTCGTCCGCCTCGACGATCATCCAGCGCCCCGTTCCGAGCCGCGCGTTGGAGCCCCAGGAATTGATGATGCCGCCGGTGATGACAGTCGGATCGAGATTGGCGCGTTCGAAAATCGTCGAGACAAGTGAGGTCGTCGTGGTTTTGCCATGCGTGCCGGTGACCGAAATCGTTGCGTAGAGGCGCATCAGCTCGGCCAGCATTTCGGCCCGGCGGATGATGGTGAGGCCCTTCTGTCGCGCCGCATCAAGCTCCGGATTGCCCGGCTTGACGGCCGTCGAGATCACGACGTTGCGAGCGCCAACCAAATTGACGGCATCGTGGCCGATGAACACGCGCACGCCTTTGGCGCGCAGGCGGCGGACGTTGGCGGATTCCTTCTGGTCGCTGCCTTGAACAGCGAACCCCTTGGCCTGCAGAATTTCGGCGATGGCGCTCATGCCAATGCCGCCGATCCCGATGATGTGAAAGGTTCCTGCGTCGCGCGGGATCTGCATGCCTGCTCCGGTCCAGTCCAAAGTCTCGATGTGCCGGACCGCACCGGTCCGTCACCGTCTCGATTTATCTCAACGTGTCTTGCCGCTTTGCCAGCCCTTCGACAAGGGCGGTGAGTTGTACGACCGCATCCGGACGGCCTTGAGTTTTGGCTTTTAGGGCGGCGGATTTGAGGTCTGCCGGCGACGCCATAAGCCGCGCCACATCGCTCGTAAACCGTTGAGCCGTCCCGTCTTTCTGCTCCAGACACCAGGCGCCACCGGCGTCGGCCAAGCGGTTGGCGTTCTGCAACTGATCGTTGTCGAGCGAATGCGGCAACGGCACCAGGATAGACGGCCGGCCGATGACGGCGAGTTCTGCGACCGACGACGCCCCGGCGCGGGCCACGACCAGATGGCTCGACGCCATGCGAGCGGGAAGATCAGCAAAAAACGGCGCGACATCGGCGGCAATTCCGGCGCTGGCATAGGCCGCTTTGACTTGGCTCATATCCTCGTCGCGCGCCTGATGGACGACGCGCAGCCGTTGACGCTCGCGTGCAGGCAGAGCGGCAAGCGCGGCCGGCAGCGTTTCCGAGAAATAACGCGCGCCCTGGCTGCCGCCAAAAACGAGCAGATTGAACGGCCCTGCCAAGTCGAGTTCAGGATAGGGCATCGCGGCCGCCGCAATCACCACATCGCGCACCGGATTGCCGGTGAAGCGCGCCTTCGCGGTCAACGCGCCATCAAGCAACTTGACCATTTCGAACGACGTCGCGATGACATCGACGCGCTTGGCGAGCATCCGGTTGGCGCGCCCGAGCACGGCGTTCTGCTCGTGCAGTGCTGTCGGAATTCGAAGCTGGCGTGCCGCCATAAGCGGCGGGAACGTCGGATAGCCGCCGAAGCCGATGACCACGGCGGGCCGTACGTCGTTCAGGATTTTTCGCGCCGCTAGAACTCCGCGACCGAGCGTCAGCGCCGTGCGAGCCATCGCGACCGGCGACTTGCCGGCGAGCGTCGCGCTTGGAACTTTATAGACAGTGCGCGCCGGGAAACCGGACCCATAGCGATCGCCGCGCATGTCGGTGATGAGATCAACCGGCCAGCCGCGCCGCCGCAACTCCTCGGCCAGCGCAAACGCCGGGAACAAATGTCCCCCCGTCCCGCCAGCCGCGAGCATGATAGACCTTGGCTTCTCGACCACAGACGACCTTCAACCCCCGTGCAACACGACCGCGTCGTTAACCTCTGAACGCGGCGATTTGTGGCCCTCAATGCTGGCCCGCCTGCGCGTGAGAGCGAGAAGCATGCCAAGCGTGATCGATGCGGCCAAGAGAGACGATCCGCCGGCCGAAAGGAACGGCAGTGTCATGCCCTTGGCCGGTAACAGACCGACGTTAACGCCCATGTTGATCAAAG
>JANORU010000089.1:0-12797 GCA_031415475.1 Hyphomicrobium sp. | reverse complement strand
CCGTTTCTGATCGTCTTCAAGATCTCGCTGTCAGACCTTGCGACCGCCATCCCGCCGTATGTTCCGACGTTCGATCTTTCGGCCGGCTGGGAGAGCTTCAAGACGGCATGGAGCCAGCTCGATTTCGAGAACTACAGCTTCATCGCCTCCGATCCGCTCTACACGGGCGCCTATTGGTCGAGCGTGAAAATCGCGGGGCTGTCGACATTCTTCACGCTGCTGATCGCCTACCCCCTCGCCTACGGCATGGCGCGCGCGCCGAAGGAATGGCAGCCGACGCTGGTGATGTTCGTGATCCTGCCGTTCTGGACGTCGTTCCTGATCCGCGTCTATGCCTGGATGGGCATTCTTAAGAAAGAAGGTCTGCTGAATCTGTTCCTGATGAACCTCGGCATCATCAACGAACCGTTGACCATCCTGAACACCAACACAGCGGTTTATATCGGCATCGTCTACTCGTATCTGCCGTTCATGGTACTGCCGCTCTATGCAAGCCTCGAAAAAATCAATCCGGCGCTGCTCGAGGCGGCAGAAGACCTCGGCTGCAAACCTTGGAAAGCCTTCTGGCAAGTGACCTTCCCGCTGTCGCTACCGGGCGTCATTGCCGGCTGCTTCCTGGTGTTCATCCCGGCGGTCGGCGAATTCGTGATCCCCGATCTGCTGGGCGGCGCCGACACACTGATGATCGGCAAAACGCTGTGGAATGAATTCTTCGCAAATCGTGACTGGCCGGTGTCATCGGCGGTCGCCGTCGTACTGCTGCTCGTGCTGATCATCCCGATCGTCGCCTTCCAGTGGGCGCAGGAACGCCAAAGGGAGGCCGCACGATGAGATCCCGTTTCTCCTGGTTCAACGCGACCTCGCTCGCCTTCGGGTTTGCCTTTCTCTACATTCCGATCTTGCTGCTGGTCGTCTACAGTTTCAACGAGTCGAAGCTGGTCACAGTTTGGGGCGGATGGTCGACCAAGTGGTACGCCGGCCTCCTCAACAACGAAGGGTTGATGAACGCGGCCTGGGTGACGGTGCGCGTCGCTTTCATTTCGGCGACGATCGCCACCATACTGGGCACGCTCGCCGCGCTCGTCATGGTCCGCTTCGGCAAGTTCACGGGCAGAACATTATTCTCCGGCATGATCTTCGCGCCGCTCGTCATGCCGGAAGTGATTACCGGATTGTCGCTGCTGCTGTTGTTCGTCGCCATCAACTTCGACCGCGGTTTCTGGACGGTCGTACTGGCGCACGCCACGTTCACGATGTGCTTTGCCGCCGTCGTCATCCAGGCCCGGCTCGTCGACTTCGACAAGTCGGTCGAGGAAGCGGCCATGGATCTGGGCGCGTCGCCGTTCGCCACCTTCTTCCAGGTGACGCTGCCGATCATCGCGCCGTCGGTCATCTCGGCCTGGCTGTTAGCGTTCACGTTGTCGCTCGACGACCTTGTCATTGCGAGCTTCGCGACGGGGCCCGGCGCCACCACACTGCCGATGAAGATCTACAGTCAGGTGCGCCTCGGCGTGACGCCGGAAATCAACGCGATCTCGACGCTCATGATTGCGGTCGTCACAGTCGGTGTGCTTGCTGCGTCATATGCGTCGAGGATGTCGGCCGCGCGCGATGAGAAAGACAAGCGCAAGGCCGTAGCGGCAGCGGGCTGACGAGAGGCCGTAAGGCTTCAGGATGACCTGCGCCGCGCGCTGGCCCACAGGCACAGAATGTCATGGGCGACCGTCGCGGCGGCGAGCGCAGTCACTTCGGCATGATCGTAAGGTGGCGACACCTCGACGACATCGGCGCCGATAATATCAAGCCCGTCGAGCCCGCGGATAAGTTCCAGCGCTTGCCAGGTCGCGAGGCCGCCTGAGACCGGTGTACCGGTTCCCGGTGCGAACGCCGGATCGAGCACATCGATATCAAACGTCAGATAGGCCTTGGCGGTGCCGACCCGCTCCTTGATTGCTGCTAGCGTTGCATCGATGCCATTGCGGTGAATCCACGGCGCTGTCAGCACTTGAAAGCCATGGCTGGCGTCATTGTGCGTGCGGATGCCGGCCTGGATCGAGCGCGACGCGTCGATCACCTTGTCGCTTGCCGCACGCAAGAACATCGTCCCGTGGTCGAGGCGCTGGCCATCGTCGGGCCAGGTATCGGAATGGGCGTCGAAGTGAATGAGGGCCAACGGTCCGTGCTGTTCGGCATGTGCTTCGAGCAGCGGCAGGCTGACAAAATGATCACCGCCGAGCGACAGCATCAGCGTTCCGGCTGAGAGAATTTCGCGCGCGGTCGCTCGGATGTCGGAGGCAATCCGCTGCGGAAACTGCGGTTCGAGATAGGCGTCGCCGTAGTCGACAACGGACAGATAGTCGAACGGGTTGCCGCCGAACGGAAAGGAGTCCGACGAGGCAAGCTCGGTCGAGGCGGCGCGAATGGCGCGCGGTCCGAGCCGTGCGCCCGGCCGGTTGCTGGTGGCACCACCGTATGGAATTCCGCACACGGCGACGTCGACGCCGGTGAGATCGCGCGAATAGGGCCGGCGCAGGAAGCTCAGCGCGCCGCCATACGTCATCTCTGCCCAGCGCTGATGGGCATCGCGATTGAGGAACGCTTGATCACCGGCGCTGGCGCGCGCGAACGATCCGCCGGCCGCAGCTGGCAAAAATGAAAATACAGGCGTTGAAGGTTTCAAAGTGTCAGTCATGTCCGCCATCCGGTTTTAAGTCGGTGACGGGCCAGGCGCGTATTTGATGTGCGCGCCAGACTGTCCTGCCAGTTTGTGATCACAGGATAGACAGGGATTATTGCCGAGGTCAAGGGGCTGTCATATCCATCTTGGCGGCTCAACCCCGCTCCTCGACCCTTGAGAAAACCCAATATAAACGAACTAAATCGTTGAAGACACGAAGGTATTCTATCCGGACGGCTGTCCATTTCCGAGCCTGGACGTTGACTAGCTTTGTCTAATGTGATCACATTTTTGGATCGAGGGCCAAAACGGCCCCTTTCCCCAATGTGTGCTCGAAATCCCCGCCCATGGCCGCGCCCCACGCCCCGTCCTATTACGCTGCGACGCTCAACGATGCGACGCACTACGCCCCGCTCGAAGGCACGGTTCAAACGGATGTCTGCGTCGTCGGCGGCGGCTTTTCCGGCATCGCCACGGCGCTGACCTTGGCCGAACGCGGCTACAAGGTCGTCGTGCTTGAAGCCCAACGCGTCGGCTGGGGCGCATCGGGCCGCAACGGCGGACAAATGATCGCCGGCCACAGTGGTGAAGCTGAAATCGAACGGCAACTTGGCGACGCTGGGAAAAAGCTGCTGCTCGACATCCGCTATCGCGGCCATGACATCATTCGCGAGCGGGTCGCCAAGTACGCCATCCAATGCGATCTCAAGAATGGCTGGATGGAAGTGGCGGCGCGGCCGAGCCACCTTTCGATGATCCGCGGCCACTACGAGGACCTTATCAAAACCGGCAACCCGTCTGACTACCAATTCTTTGAAAAGCACGAGTTGCCGGAGATGGTGGCGGCAAACCTGTACGAAGGCGGGTACATCGACTGGCGCAGCGGCCACCTGCACCCGCTCAATCTCTGCCTCGGTGAAGCACGCGCGGCGGCAAACCTCGGCGTCGCCATCCATGAGGACAGCGCGGTTCTTGAACTGAAAGGCGGCGCCAAGCCGTTCGCCAAGACCGCCAACGGCCGCGTCGAGGCCAAGGCGATCGTACTCGGCGGCGATACCTATCACCGTTTCGAGCGCGGCCGCCTCAACGGTCTGCAGCTCGGTGCCGGCAGCTACATCATCGCCACCGCGCCACTCGATGAGGCGACTGCGCGCCGCCTGATGCCGCGCGATGTGGCCGTCTGCGATAGCAACGTGGTGCTCGACTATTATCGACTTTCTGCTGACCGGCGGATGTTGTTCGGCGGCCGCTGCAATTATTCCAACCGCGACCCCGATGACATCGGCGCGACCATGAAACCGCGGCTCACCAAGATTTTCCCGGAGCTTGCCGATGTGCCGGTCGAGTTCGCGTGGGGCGGCTCGATCGGTATCGTCTTGAACCGCGTGCCGGCAATCGGACGGCTGGAACCGAATGTCTATTTCATGGAAGGCTACTGCGGCCATGGCGTGAACATGACCCACATCGCCGGCGAAATCGTTGCCGACGCGATCGCCGGCACAATGGAAAAGTTCGATCTGTTCGACAAGATCAAGCACACGCGGCTGCCGGTCGGGCGATGGGCGGGAAATCAGATTTTGGCCTTGGGAATGATCTATTACCGGCTACGGGATTTGATGTGAGGTTGAGGTATCGGAGGCAAGCGGATACTCCGCACGCGACACTCTCAACCGTGACGGGCACATCGTGACAACAGGCACGCGAGCATCGCGGTGTTGTGTTTCGCTTCGCCGATAACAGTGCTATCAAACACGCTGACGTGCGGCCGGATCATGAGATCGATGCCCGGGCCTGGTGGCGCTTAAGCATCTGTTGGCGGGTCTCTCTAGGAGGCGGCCGTTGGCGCTCAGCTAGGTCGAGCGGCAGTCGGGGGTGGGCGTGATGACACCAGCAGGTACGCAACTGGGTCCAACGCCCAGCCTTGCGCCCAATCCGGCGTCCAATACGGCACCCGGCGATCGGTCCACCAAAACCAAACTGGTCATGATTCACGGCACCGGGGCAGGCCATGAGCAGACAACAGGTGAGCAATGGTGGCAGTTCGGCAGCGCGTTTCACACCGAACTGATGAAGCGGCTCGACCTCGATCCGGCGCGTGTCGAAATCGTGCCGTTCCAATGGGAACTCAAATCTGACGGCGTCAACTCGCTTGGCCCCAACAGCGAGGACGCGCGACGGGCCGGTGGCCTTGCCCTGTTCAGGGCCTTGCGCCGCTACGACAAGGACGGTCACGACTACTACTTGATCGGCCACAGCCATGGCGGTTCGGTCATCTACAATGCGTTGTTGCAATCGGTTGCCAAGAAACGGCGCTTCGAACGCTTGAAAGCCTGGTGCACGGTCGGCACGCCGTTCCTCGACTATCGCGCCAATCCCCGTATGCACAATCGATTGGGCAACACCGGCCTGACGATCTACGCGACCGCCATCGGCGCGTTCGTGTTCGCAGCTGCCCTGCTTTACAAATATGCCTTTGGCGGCGGCGCATTCTGGGACGGCTTGAACAAGGCCAATGGCGTTTTCGCCGGCGTCTACCTGCCCTTCATTTTGATGCTGCTCGGCTATGGCGCCGCCTGCCTCGCCTTTCTCTTCGGCGCCGGCCGCCTCCGAGCCGGCTGGCATTCCCAGGAGCGCAAGAAGCAAGTCGAAGCGCTCTATGGCGACCGCTGGATCGGCTTCTGGCACAAGGACGACGAGGCTATCAGTGCTCTGGCAAACGTCCGGCATGTCCAGGGGCAAATCATTCCATCGAACTTTCTGGTGCCGTTTGTCTCCGTCGCTCCCATTCTGGTCACGGTCCTTGGTGGCTTGTACCTGGGTAACTATCTCCTGCTGGATCAGGGCGCGCTCTCGACCTACACGACGAACTTCCTCAAGGACTTCACCGCCGCCTCGGCAGCGTTGGATGACAGTTCTGGTGGCACTGCAAAACCGTTTACTGTCGCCAGCATCGTTGTGCCGATCGCTATCGGCGCTGGTGTACTCGCGATCTATATTGGGATTTCGAGCCTCGTTGTCGCCATCGTCAAGACGCTGGCCGGCTGGATCGGAATTCCGCTGGCAAGAATGATCGACAGCCTGGTGTGGTCGTCCGTGCGCCAATCGGCGTGGGGCGACGACATGGGCAAGGAAAGCGTGCACGAGATCGGCTCGTATCCCCCCGAGTTCGCGAGGCAATTTGCGCCACTCCCCAAGAGCATCGCCCAGCAGTTGAGCGAGAATAGCGAAAAGCAGGCGATCCTGACCCTTGAGCGCGTCCGCTCGCTGCTCGGCATGACAGGGGGCGCCACACCGCGCGCCGACCTGCGGTCCGAATTGAGCGAGCACTTGAAGTGGAGCGAACTCATTCACACGACGTATTTCGTGCTGCCCGATTTCATCGACCTGATCGCCTTTGGCCTGTCGCGGGCCGGACTTGCCGATCTCAGAAGCGAGTCTTGGCCGCCAGCCAATCGCGATCGAGCGCAACACGCGCTCGATGCGATCATGCCGCCAGCAACTAAGCCGGCTTGAGACATTCGAAATCACGTATGGGACCGGTCGACGCCGTGTTGCGCCGGAGGCGCGCGAGTGAGTGAGGTCCTGCCAGAGGCGAGCAAGCACGAGGGGCATTGCATTGTAGGTTGGGCTGAACCTTCTTATGAAGCCCAACGACTTGGAAAGTTCTTGATTGAAGTTGTCGGACATTTCACGGCGATGCCGCGCTCGGTCCGACCAACGGCGCGAAGCAAGTTCCGCTGCTGCTGCCCGTCCAAAGCCGGTGCGGCTACGCTTCGCTTGGGGATGGACTACTACCGGCTGCGGGATTTGATGTGAGCGCAAGAGTGCCAGACCACACCTACGTCCGCATTCGTTTCTCAAGGCTGTACACCAGCCCCGGCAGAAGAATAAATTCGCCGGGCCGGAGAGCGGCACCATCCAACTCGCCATCCCAGCGTCGCGGCGCAAGTCCGGCGTACTTGTAGAGCCGGCCAAAGCCATCAACGATGGACGCGGCAATTGGCTTGCCGCCATAATGTCCGATGGCCGGGCCGGCTGGCTTCGCCTCATGAATGATCGAATACTCGAGCGGGCGCCTGCGAACGATGGATGCGAGTGGCATGACCGAACTCCTCGGATCGGGGCGTTGCGCTGCGTCGCAAAAAGCGGATCCCGGTCCGCGCAACACTGCGTTGAACTCTGCAGAAAATATTTCGCAACTCTAAGCTGGGGTCAACGCGGCACGGTTTCAAGTTAGGTCCGGTTCGATCGGCAGTTCCGTCGCACTGAACGCAGTTTTGCGCGCGCCGCAGATAACGTTTCGCCGATGGCAGGCAGGTGAAAGGGGCAGTAGGCAGGTCTGGCCGGAGGCAAGCGAGTATAAGTGGCAGTGGGCAGTGGGCAGTAGGGCAGTCTCGCCGGAGGCGAGCGAGCATAAGTGGCAGTAGGGCAGTGACGTGTCGATGATGTGCTCCGCCTTCACCACCCCATTAGCGTCATGGCCGCGTCGCGGAGTGATAGCGCAGCGATCGCCCGCGTGAGCGGGCGAAAGGCGGCCACCCACGACAACGCGACGCGAGTACGGTGAACCGATCTTGGCAGAGAACAGTGGGCATTTTGAAATCACGCTCGCTGAGGTTTGTCGTGGGTGATTTTGGTGCGCGGCTTCGCCACGACCTGCTCGCTTCGCGACGCGGCCATGACGTTGAGAAGGGGGACATGACCCGAATTCCCTGCACTTGAATTCGGGGGCTTGCCGAAGGCGAGCAAGCAATATCGTGTCCCCATTTGTGGTCCGGGGACACGATACCGAACTCTGCGAGTTCGGGTCATGTCCCCAACAACGCCGCAACCAGCCCGCAGCTTTTCAGCCCGTGGATGTATCAAAGAGCAAATCGGGCTGCCGGGACGGTGCCGCCGCCTCTCTCAAATTGAAGCACATTGATTGCGCCCAGCGCGTGGTTCTCCAGGACCCGCGCGAGGTTCAAACGAAATTCGGCAAGACGATCACAACTTTTTTCTTTCCTGTCGGTGAAGAGGCGGTGCGAATTTTGACGGATTGGGTATCAGAACTTGTCACAGAGCATTTGTGGGGACCGGATGACCCGCTTTTCCCGGCAACAGCCATGGCCCGCTCAGAAACTGGCGGCTTTCGACCGGCCGGAATCAAGCGAGCAAACTGGAGCAATGCCGATCCCGTGCGGCGGATCTTCAAAGTCGCATTCGGGCGGTCGGGGCTCCCCTCATTTGAGCCCCATAGTTTCCGGCATATGCTTTCTCGCTTAGGAGAAAAAGTTTGCAAATCTCCAGAGGAATGGAAGGCTTGGAGCCAGAACCTGGGGCACGAAAATGTTCACACGACGTTTTCAAGCTACGGCCACGTCGAAGAGCATCGGCAGGGAGAGATTTTTCGCCGCTTGAGGCAGCCTGGACCCTCCGATGACAATTTGCTGGATCTTCTCCAAAAGTTTGTCGCCGAAGCTCAGCGCAGGTGATTCGCACGCACCTGTTGACTGTACTGCCATCGCCCACTCGCTGGGGGCTGATCGTGGGCTCGTGCCCATTTCCAATCAGGGGCGGGGCCAGGTAAAGGCCCCCTGATCAAGATGACGAGACCTGCTAGCGGCACAAGCCTCCTGAAAAGTAGTGGTTGATGACGGGTTCTTGAAGGACAAGAACAGCCGAAGGTGGCGTCTGGAGGACTCTAGTGAGTGCTAATCAGCATCAATTTATGGCGTGGTTATCGAAAGCCCGATTGCTGTTGTCATATGCTGCATTTGTCGTGGAACGCGCCGTTAGGAAAAACGACAACGAGCACATGCAGAAGTAGATTTAATAGTTTATTTGCAATCTTAAATTGCATTCCGATTTACGTTGATATTTAGGGACAACACTTAAGCTTATGTTAACATTTAGCCCTGGGCCAAGTCGTCCACAGGTTACTAACATTTCGTGCGGTGTTTTGTTCCGGTTTGATCTGAAAAAAGATTCTCAGAGGGCGTCGCTTAGTTCCGCTGTCGACACGCGATCATTGGAATGAACGTGTGTGTCTACAGTTCCAACAGTAAGATCTGCGAATTCCCGTCCTGAGTACGTAGACCGAGACCCAACACCCACGCCGAGTTTGTTGCGTGAGGGAGTTGCGTCATGGGTATTATTTCAACGTCATTTAATGCGCTGTGCGGAAATCGAGCGCCAATCGCGAAAGCCGACAGCAATTGGGTCCAGGAGGATCTATTCGGTGCCGCAACTGGCAATGTCCTAAAATCAATTTCACACAATTCACCGGCGGCGCCTTTCGGGCAATTCGCCGATGTGGCCGATACAGATCTGGATGGTCAAGCGCTGAAGGTCACGACCGTCGGCACATTCAATCTGAAGTACGGCATTTTGAATCTGAAGAGTGACGGCAGTTACACCTACACGCTTTATACCCTGGCCCAAAATGCCACCGCATTCAAAGCGGTGCAGAAACTTACCAGCGGCGAGACAGTCAAAGAGAGCCCATTCGTCTACAAGGTCAGCGACGGAACGCTGATCGCGAATTCGACCCTCAATCTGACCGTTTTCGGCACCAACGATACCGTCGGCATCGGTGGCATTGGTCTTGGTGGTGGCGACAAAGTTGTTTTCGAGAACGATCTCGCCAACGGCACGTCGCCCAACGCGGCGGCGTTGATCAAAACAGGCGTGTTTTCGATTCTCGCACCGGACGGATTCGATGACTTGCGAGTCGGCGGCACCCTGGTTGTCGAAAACGGTATCGTCAAGAATCTGAATACCGCGATTGTGACCGCCAACGGCATCATCAAGGTCACATCGATTAATCTCGCAACTGGCGCGGTCACTTATACCTACACATTGACGAAGAACGCCACGCACGCGGCCGGCGGCGGTGACAACAGCGTGACCAATCCGTTGTTCGACAAAATTGCAATCAAGCTGACCGACCGCGATGGCAGCACCAAAACGTCCTCAATTAACGTCAAGATCATCGACGACTCTCCCCTCGCCTCGCACGTCATCGATGCCGATGTGCTCGACGACGAGGGTCTAGCCGGCGGACTTATTGGTGGCACGGATGATGTCGCCGGAGTGCTGACAAGCACAACGGGGCTGCTCGGATACAAGGCCGGCGCTGACGGATTGAAGACGCTTGTGCTGACCGGTCCGGCGACGCTTGGCGCCGAAGCGGTCACGTCGCTCTGGAACGCTCTCACCAACACTTTGACCATTTCGTCCGCGGCGCGTGGCGTGATTGCAACGGTCGTTGTCAATAGCCTCACCACCGGAGCCTACACGGTCACGTTGTTGAAGCCGGTTTTGCATGTCGCCGGTCTGGACGAGAACGATGCGCTGCTCACCGTTGGCTACACGGTCACCGACAAGGACGGCGACAGCGCGACCGGATCCCTGAAAGTCACGATCGACGACGACTCGCCAACCATCGGCCTTGGGGGCGCGGTTCCATCGCTATCGGTCGACGAGACCAATCTGGCGGGCGATGCCACTGGCAACGTGGTCGCGGCCTTCACTGCCGAGGCGGGCGCCGATGGGCTGCAATCGCTGACCTACGCGTTGAGCGTGAAGTCACCGGGTGTGGATTCCGGTCTGATCGATACGGCAACCAATCAGGCGATCTTTCTCACTCTCGAGCTGGGGGTGGTCGTCGGCCGCGCCGGTTTGGGTGGGCCGATTGCCTTCACACTCACGATCAATGCCGCGACCGGTCAGGTGGAGCTCGATCAGGTTCGAGCGATTGTTCATCCCGTCAATCCCGATCCCGATGACGTCAAGTCGCTGATTGCCGACGTCGTCAAACTGACCGCCACCGTCACCGACAAGGATGGCGACAGCGCAAGCAGTACCGTCGACATCGGCGGCAATATTTCTTTCCGCGATGATGGCCCGTCGTCGTCCGCCAATCCACTCGTTCAACTCGACAACGATGCCTTGCTCAATGGCAATCCGGGAACGCCAGGCAACGGCGACGTCGATCCCGATAGTCAGAACACCACGGGCACGCTTGGATTCTCATTCGGCGCCGATGGTGCCGGAACCGTGCTGTTGTCGGATACAACGACGACGCTGCCCCCAGGTCTCGGCTTCACCGTCGCCGCGTCCAATGGCGGACTGACGCTGATCATCAGCCAGAACGGCACGCCGGTCGTCCAAATCGATCTTACCAATTCGACGTCGGGCGACTACACCGTGACGCAGCTCGCGGCCATCGAACATCCAACACCAGGTACCGAAGACAATCTGCAATTTGTCGTGGGCTATGTCGTAACCGATAAGGACGGCGATCCGGTTTCGGGCTCATTTACAATCGATGTCGATGACGACACGCCGGTCGCGGTGGCCAACGGCTCGTCGTCCGACAGCGTCGACGAAGACAAGCTGCCGAACGGCATCGAAGGCGGCACGGGCGATATCGACGCCGGCCTCGGCACCGTCGATCTGACGGCCACGGGCTCGGTCGCGGCCCTCTTCCAGTCGGGCGCCGATACCCCGCTCACCTATCAGGTGCTCAACAGCGTCGCCCTGCTCACCGCCCAGAACCTCGCCTCCGGCGGCGTTGCGCTGACCTATACGATTGTCGGCAACCTGATCACCGCCGAGGCCGGAGCCGGCAACACCGTCTTTACCTTCACCCTCAACACCACCACCGGTGTCTGGGACTTCCTGCTCTCCAAGCCGCTCGATCATCCGATCGCGGGAACCGAGGACGACATCACCATCCAGTTCGGCGGCCTCATCCAGGCGACCGACAACGACGGCGACAGCGTCACTGCCACAGGCACCGTCTCGGTCGTCGTCGATGACGACACGCCGGTCCAGCGGACATTGGCCATTTCAACGGCAATCACGCCAACCTCGCATGACGAAACGCCAGGACTCGATGGCGATGCCAAGGACATCGACGGTGCTACGCTTGTGACATTCAACGGTGTCCCAAACACTGCGATCTCTAGCATCTTCGCGGCCGTGCCAACACCAGGCGATGACCCGCATGTGGCGGGCACCGGCGCGATCGGTTTTGCGGCAAGCGCAGGCCCCATCGTCACCATCAGCGGCGGCGGCTTCGGCGCCGATGGTCCGGCTGCGTCCGGTTCAGAAACACTCGCCCTGACCGTCACCGATGGTACGTTCTCTGGCGTGCGCACCACCGGGGTGGGCACGGCGGGCACGGACATCTTCCTCTATGCTGAACCCGGTGGTCTCATTCTCGGCCGCGTCGGTAACGAAGCCGGCGGCGCCGATACGGCCAATCCGGCGGGTGTTGTGGCTTTTGCGCTGGCCTACGATCAGGTGACCGGCCTCTACATTGCCCAGTATCTCTCCCTTCAGCACCCGACGTTCCCGAACAGCTTCGATGAGACGATCTCACTCAACGCAGCTGCGTTGAAGCTGACGTCGACTCTCACAGATCGCGACGGGGACTCGGTCTCGACCTCGATCAACATCGGCACGGTTGTGCAGTTCCAGGACGATGGTCCGTCTTTGATCCTGCCGGACCACAACGTGCTGCTCAATAGTGGCACCGCCCTTGTTCCCATAACGCGTACGGTGCAACTCGATATCGACACCAATGTCGATCCGAATTTCGGGGCTGACGGCGGCACGATCCGGTTCGTATCGGGCCTCGATGACACGAACAGCGGCTTGACGTCAGGCGGACAGGCGGTCGTTTACAACGTTTTGAACCCCACAACGCTGGAAGGAAAAGTTGGCAACACGGTCATCTTTACGGTGACGCTCAACTTGGATGGCGACCTCACTGCGGCCACCGATACCTATACCGTCACCATGATGGGGACGATCGACGGGGGAGCTTCCTCCCTCGCCTTCGTGGATACCGGCGGCAACTTCAGCGGTGGCAACCGGGCCTGGCTTGCGTTCTTCACCGCAGCCAACGACGACAGTCAGGATTTGCTGCTGACCCCGATCGTAAATGGCACATTCGGTGGCACGGTCAATTCGACTGCGGACGCAGGTGGCGTCTCCGGCGGTGCCACGGTCGGCCTCAACGAAGCCATCCGCGCAGACTTCGTCATCGACATCACGGCCAATCAGGGGCCGAATGGGCTCTACTCTGTTGCCGCAAATCGCAACCATGACTTTGAAGCCCACTATCAGG
>JANORU010000088.1:0-1691 GCA_031415475.1 Hyphomicrobium sp. | reverse complement strand
CCGATCATCCCAACGGCGCGCCGTTCACAACCTACCCGCACCTCATTCGCCTGCTGATGGATAAAACATTCCGCCAGGAGCAGCTCCGCCGCATTCATCCCGGCGCCCAGGCCGCCACCATCCTCGGATCGATCGATCGCGAGTATTCGCTCTATGAGATCGCCGTCATGACGCGCGCCGGTCCTGCGCGCTCGCTCGGCCTCAAGGATCGCGGCCAGCTCGGCATCGGCTCGGCCGCCGACATTACCGTCTACGAGGACAACCCCGACCGCGAAGCGATGTTCACGACACCGCTGCTCGTGTTCAAAAACGGCGAGTTGATCGTCCGCAACGGCAAGATCATCAAGGTCGTGCAGGGTGCAACTCACGTTGTCCGCCCCGAATACAACAAATCGATCGAGAAGCCGCTCAAAGACTACTTCGACCGCTTTCACACGGTGCAGATGGAGAACTTCCGCATCAGCGACGATGAAATCATCGCGCCCGGTTGCACACACGAACCCGGCACTTGCGGATGCCTCGCCGTCCATCCGTGCGGAGCGCGCAAATGACGACGCCGGTTGCCAAGACCGTCAACGGTATCACCGTCGACGACACGTTCGCCGAAGCGTTCGGAATGAGCGGCACGGCCCTCATCATTACCGCCGACAACCCCAAGTGGGCGATGATCGCGGCGACCACTATGACCGGCTTCGGCACATCGGTGATCGGCTGCGGTGCCGAATGCGGCATTGACCGCGTACTCGATCCCACAGAGACGCCCGATGGACGGCCGGGTGTGCGCGTCCTGATGTTCGGATTTTCGCCGGACTCGCTCGGGCCCCAAGTCAAAAACCGCGTCGGTCAGTGCGTGCTCACAAGCCCGGGCTCGGCGTGCTACAACGGTCTCGTCAGCGAACAAAAACTGCCGCTTTCGGCCGGCCCGCGCTTTTTCGGCGACGGCTGGCAGACGTCGAAGAAACTCGGCGACCGCCGCTACTGGCGCGTTCCCGTCATGGACGGCGAGTTCATCATCGAGGACAAGTGCGGCCTCACCACAGACGCGGTCGGCGGCGGCAATCTGCTGATCATCGGCAAGGACCGCGCCGGACTTCTCGAAACGACAGAAGCCGCCGTCGCGGCCATCGCCAAAGTCGCAGACGTCATTACGCCGTTCCCCGGCGGGATCGTGCGCTCGGGGAGCAAGGTGGGGTCGAGGTATCCGAAACTCAAGGCCAGCACGAACGACGCCTACTGCCCCACGCTGCGCTCGGTCGTCAAATCAGAGTTGCCCACCGGATGCAACGCCGTCTACGAAATCGTGATCGACGGCCTGAGCTTCGAGGCGGTCCAGTCCGCCATGCGTCGCGGCCTGCACGCGGCGTCAGCCTCACCCGGCATCCTCCGCATCACGGCCGGCAACTACAGCGGAAAGCTCGGCAAGCACCATTACCATCTGCGTGACCTGTTGTGATTTGAATCGTTGGTAGCAACCCTCGTTTCGCGGAACTCGGCTACCGCTTCCGTGGTCGTTGCACAGACGTCAACACCGGCAAACGATTGCCACATTCGCTTTTTACGTCTTCCGAAATTGTGAGCCAGTTCTATCCGCCGTCGAAATGAAGAGGGAACTGATCAGCGAACGTGCCGATAAAGATTGGTGGAGAGATTCCAAGGCAGCGCCCCTGTCGTGGTCGCTCACCTTAGCGCGG
>JANORU010000087.1:0-3785 GCA_031415475.1 Hyphomicrobium sp. | reverse complement strand
TTCTGCCGGTGCCCTATGAACGACGCTGCTCCGGACGGTCTGCCGCCGTTGCGCGATGTGATCCGAACGTACGACCTGGCCGCCAAGAAGAGCCTCGGTCAAAACTTTATTCTGGATCTCAATCTGACCCGCAGGATCGCGCGGTTGGCCTCGCCGTTGGCGGACAAGACGGTTGTCGAAGTCGGCCCCGGACCTGGTGGATTGACCAGGGCCCTGCTGATGGAAGGTGCGGGCCGTGTCTTGGCGGTCGAGCGGGATGGCCGCTGTCTGGCAGCGCTCGCCGATATCTCGCGCGCCTACCCTGACCGGCTCGATGTCCGGCACGGCGATGCGCTCGATGTCGATTGGGGCAACGAACTCGCCAGCGCCGCCAACGTCGCCATCGTTGCCAACCTGCCGTATTCTGTCGCGACGGCCCTTTTGATCGGCTGGCTCGAGGTCGAGCCCTGGCCACCGTGGTGGACCATGATGGCGCTGATGTTTCAGAAGGAAGTCGCCGAGCGCATCGTCGCCACGCCCGGATCGAAAGCCTATGGCCGCTTGGCGGTGATTGCGCAAACACGCACGCGGCCTGAGATCGCCATGACGCTTGGTCCGCAGGCGTTTACGCCGCCGCCAAAAGTTGCATCGGCCGTCGTGGTGTTCGAACCGCGGGCCTTGTCCGAACAGCCGCCGTGCCAAATCTCGACGCTTGGCAAAGTTACCGCCTCAGCCTTCGGTCAACGGCGAAAAATGCTGCGCCAGAGCCTCAAGACCTTGACGCCCTTTCCCGAGCTTTTGCTGAACGAAGCCGGACTCGATCCGACCCTGCGTGCTGAAGCTCTGACCGTCGCAGAGTTCGCAACCTTGGCCGTCATCTATGAGCGAATACTGGCAACGCCGACCGGCTAGAGCATTTGTCCCTCGAAGTGGCCACCGGTTCGTCGTAGAAAATGCGACAAAACAATAATCTAGAGGGCCGATTGCAAGTCGCGTACGAACGACGATAGTCCGAGCAGTCGATCGCGCTTCAGGCGCTCGGCTGCCAGGATCGACGTCAATCCAGCGAGGCTGTCGGCCAGTTCGGCATTGACGATTACGTAGTCGTACTCGGCCCAATGGCTGATCTCGTTCGACGCCTCCGCCATCCGCTTGGCGACCACCTCCGGCGGATCCTGTGCCCGCCCACGCAATCGGCTTTCAAGCGCGGTCCCCGACGGTGGAAGAATAAAGACGCGGACCAGATCGCCGGCCATTTTCTCGGCCAACTGCTGCGCGCCCTGCCAGTCGATATCGAACAGCACGTCTTGGCCGCGCGCAATGGCGGCTTCAACGGGCGCGCGGGGGGTGCCGTAGTGGTTGCCGAATACGCGCGCCCATTCGAGCAGTTGGTCGCCGGACCTCATGGCGGCAAAGCCGGCGTCGTCGACGAAGACATAGTCTGTGCCGTCAACTTCGCCAGGTCGCGGCTTGCGCGTCGTAACCGAAACCGACAATTTGATTCCGCCATCACTCGCGAGCAAAGCGCGCGATAGCGTCGTCTTGCCGGCGCCGGACGGCGACGACAGGACCAGCAACAGGCCGCGCCGGGCGATCACCGGGGGGTTAGTTTCCGGGCTCATGGTTGGGGCGCCCTCATTCGACGTTTTGGACCTGCTCGCGCATTTGATCGATGATGGTCTTCAAGTCGAGACCGGCTCGTGCCGTGCCGGCATCATTCGCCTTGGCGGTCAACGTATTGGCCTCGCGATTGAACTCCTGCGCCAGAAAATCGAACTTGCGGCCGGCAGGCTCGCCACTGGCCAACAATTCGCTGGCGGCCGTGATATGCGACTTCAATCGCTTCAATTCTTCTTCGACGTCGGCGCGTGTGGCAACCAGAACGGCCTCCTGATGCAGGCGCACGGGATCGAGGCCCGGACCGCTGTCCATGAGTTTCTGGATGAGTTCGCCGATCCGCGCGCGAATGGCGTCTGGCTTTCGGCTGGGCGAGGCTTCGATGGTCGCCACTAACGCTGAAATAGCCGCGAGGTTGGCAGTCAGGATATTGGCCAGACGCCCACCCTCGGCCGATCGTGCCGCTTCAGTTTCTGTGAGCGCGCCTTCGAGGCTCTTGAGCAATGCAGCGTGCAACGCTGCCGTCTCTGTTTCGTCGGCGACCTGTTCGGCGACTTCGAGCACACCTTTGATGGCAAGCAGCGCCTCAGGGCGCGGTGGCTCGCCGCCGGTCAACTGACGCACGCGCTCGGCGGCGGCGATGACTTTCGCCAGTGCGGCCTCATTCAAACGAATGTCGGCGGTGGGCTGGGTCGTCGTGATGGACAAGTTGATGCTGACCGACCCACGCACGAAGCGTTTGGCCGTCAGCTCTCGCACCTTCGGCTCGATGGCCTCCATGCCGGGCGGTAGCCGGAGCCGCAGATCGAGGCCGCGGCCATTGACGCTGCGGACTTCCCAGTACCAGCGCGCCGTTGCGTGCGCGCCTTCGACCCGCGCAAATCCGGTCATGCTCTTCAAGGCCATCGGATCCCGGACCTGTCTTGCGCGCCCCCGAGTCGGGGCTCCCGCTCCGAGCAATAGCGGCTTCAACTCGGCGCGCCAAGGCTTGACGGCTACTTCTTCGGCTTGCGCTGCGGCAGCGGGATGCTGACAGAGGCTGCAGCGTTGATGGGCGTTACCGCAACGGGCGCTGCTGCTGCCGGTTGCTCGGCAGCCGGGCTCGGGATTGCCGTATCGGCCTTTGCGGTTTGGGGATCGGCGGCCGCCGGCTTGCCGTCGGCAGCGGCAGGTTGGGGCGCGTCCGTGGCAGCCCCCTGCTCTTTCTCCACCTTGCGCCATTCTTGAACGGCGGCGTTGTGCTCGCCGAGCGTGTCGGAGAAGGTGTGGCCGCCCGTGCCGTCGGCGACGAAGTAGAGGTCAGTGGTCTTGGCCGGATTGAGCGTTGCTTCGATCGCCGCGCGACCCGGATTGGTGATCGGCCCCGGCGGCAAGCCGTTGACGCGATATGTGTTGTACGGCGTCTTCGTATCGATGTCGGTGCGCGTGATCGGCCGCCCGAGCGGCCCCTGGCCGCCGACAATTCCGTAAATGATGGTCGGATCCGACTGGAGCCGCATCTTCTTCTTCAGGCGATTGACGAAAACAGCCGCGACCTTGTCGCGCTCATCGGCCCTGCCGGTTTCCTTTTCGATGATCGATGCCAGGATGATGGCTTCTTCCGGTGTCGTGACCGGCAGATCAGCCTGCCGCTTGTCCCAAAGACTTTCGATCGCCCGCTTCTGGTCGGTGCGCATCCTGTCGATCAAATCCTGGCGCGACATCCCCTTCGACACGCGATAGGTGTCCGGCAGCAAACTGCCTTCGGGCGGCACTTCGGCAACGTCGCCACTCAAGTTGGCCTCGGCCTTCAGCCGCTCGACGATCTGTTTGCTGGTCAGGCCTTCTGGAACAGTCACGTTGTAGAGAACCGACTTGCCTTCGCTGATGGTCTCCAGGACCTCACGCATGCTGGCTGTCTTCTTGAACTCGTACTCGCCGGCCTTCAATTCGATGGGCTTTTCGTTGCCCATCCAGTTTCGCCACAGATGATTGGCGACAAACGCCCAGCGGTTGGAGATCACCCCCTCGCGCTCAAGTTGCTCGGCAATCGCGATGCGCCCATCGCCCTTCTGGA
This sequence comes from Hyphomicrobium sp., assembly GCA_031415475.1. Taxonomy (GTDB): domain Bacteria; phylum Pseudomonadota; class Alphaproteobacteria; order Rhizobiales; family Hyphomicrobiaceae; genus JAGVSR01. The sequence continues at coordinate 133 of JANORU010000087.1, read as the reverse complement.
TCACGATGTTGCGCGACGCCTCGAGCGGGCCTGGCTGTTCGTAGAGATGATTGAGCAGAAAGACACTGCCGCCTGCGAGCACCATGATCACGACGCCAACCGTGAAGATGCCGCTCACAACCTTGACGATCGC
>JANORU010000086.1:0-2034 GCA_031415475.1 Hyphomicrobium sp. | reverse complement strand
GGCCGTGGTCCACGTTGCGACGCCGGTACCGAAGAAGTCCGTGTCCTCGGTCCAGATTGAGCAACCGGCCGCGAGGGCACATGCCAACACCGGCCAGTCGTCGGGATCGCGCAATCCGATGCGCGCCAGCGCACGGTCTTTGAATGGCAAGTATGACTCGGCGGGTACGGGCACGATCACGTGAGCCAAGGTCTCCAACTTCTCCAGCGCCGCCTGGATCGCCTCGGCGGACTTGCCGCGCTTGGCCAGCACCGTGGGCAGGTGCTCTCGCGCTTCGTCGAAGGCGATGACGGGCGCAAGGAACGTCGCTTGCGCGGCATGAGCCGCGAGCAGCTCCAACACGCGGCTGCCGAGCACCGCCCGCACCAGGATGTTGGCGTCGAGGACGATGGCGCGGGTCGTCACGGGTTCATCGCCGCTTGCGCCGCGACGCCACCGCCGCTTTGCGCTGAGCCTTGAAGTCCGTCACCAGCGCATCGACCTCGGCTTCACCGAGAGGCATCACCGCCTTCAACCTCGCGCTGGCCTGCTGAAGCGCCAGCAAGTCGGCCTGTGATGGCCCGGGCGTCGGGATGAAGATGCCTACCGTTTGACCGTGACGCGTGACAGCCACCGGCTTGTCCGATGCGATGTATTCGGCCAGTCCCGCGCGGAATTCGCGGATGCCGACCTTTGTGGTTTCCATAGCGGGCTCCGAGCAGAGGATTCGCTGCCTACGGGCCGATTGTGTCTCAGTGTGTACACAAATACAAGCGCCGTCCGTGACTCAGCTTGCCACTGATCGGGGCAAGCTCGATCGGGCCCGCGCGTCATGCCTGCGGACCTCGACGCTTGTGTTCGCCGAGTTCGACGACATGAACAACCGCTGACAAGGCCTTGGGGAACCAACCACCGAGGGCCGGGAGTCGGCTTTCAGCAAGCAGCCCAAACAGCCGGTACTGTTTGGGTTTGGCCTTCGTCGATAGGGAGTCGGAAGGCGGACAGTCGCGCAGCTTGGTGCCGCAGGCCACCGTAGTCGCGCACTATGCCCGTGCATGACCCGTTGCCTTGCACGTCCCCTGGCGTGCACCAGATCGCCTTGGTAAACCGGGCGTTATCATTCGAATGTCGCTTCTTGCCTGCGCACCTACCTCGTTCTGACAGCTAAGGTCGACTCGACCATTCATCCATTGAAGGAGCACTCGATGTCGAAGACGATCACACTTGGCCAGAACCCGGCGTTGCGATTGGCCAAGGAAAAGGCCGCCACTCAGTTCACGGCGACAAAGCGCGTGCTGGCCAGTGGGACGTACAAGAGTTCGATTGGAACTTTCCCTGCCGCACATGTCATCACGACAGTTGGCAGCAATCAGCGCAAGAAGTAGTAGTCCAGCACTCGTTTCCGAAGCGTCGGGGCCATCAGTGGCCTCGACGTTTTTCGGCACATGATGGAGGCCACACGTGTTCATGTACACCGCCGCTGATCGCACTCGCTTGGACGGCATCGGCGGGGTGGGAAGTCATGAACCGCATCGCAGCGTCTTCCGAAAGGACTATGCGCGCCTTATTCATGCCCCAGCCTTTCGTCGACTGCAAAGCAAGACGCAGCTATTTCCCGGAGTCGAGTCAGACTTCTTTCGAAACCGGCTCACCCACTCCATCGAAGTTGCGCAGATCGCTGGAGGCATTGCTCAGGTCCTCAACAGTGCCCATCCGGAGCTGAGATCGCCCGATTTAGCGCTGGATATCGACCTTGTCCAGTTTGCAGGCGCGGCTCACGACTTGGGCCACCCGCCTTTTGGCCATAACGGCGAGAAGGCGTTGGACGACATGATGAAGAAGTTCGGGGGCTTCGAGGGCAACGCTCAGACTCTCAGAATACTGGGGCGCATCGAGAAGAAAGTCTCGGTGCCAGCCCCATCCACGAACGCGAATGCCGATCAGTTCGGCCGCCTGGGACTCAACCTCTGCCACCGAGACTTTCTTCTCGATGCGCCCCAGTATTCTGAGAGTCTGAGCGTTGCCCTCGAAGCCCCCGAACTTCTTCATCATGTC
>JANORU010000085.1:0-7664 GCA_031415475.1 Hyphomicrobium sp. | reverse complement strand
AACGCGGCGGAAGCATTCTATCGGCGCGTCGCCGATCTCAATCGAAGCGAGCGATATGCAGTCGAGGCAATCGAGCGGCTCAACCGCAGACGCCATGCGGAGAATCAGATCGCAACCCAAGCCAGCCGACGAGGGAGGCGGTGAAGCTTCAATTCATCCAGTCTCGCAGCAGCGAGAGGAATTGAAAAGCAAACCGAATCGATGACCGAAGGATTCTAAAGACAATGTCACGGACCAACAAACTGACGAGATACTATCAGCTTTTGACCCTGTCCTGCGTTGCCTTCCTGCAGTCGGCAGACGTTGGACTTGCGCAACCGGCTGCCACTCAATCGCTGAACCAAAATCCTGCATTCAAGCCAATGCCAAGTGCAGCTTCACAAGTGCCTGCCGACATTGTCGGAGCATGGCAGGTCCAGATTGAAGGCAATGCCTTCAAGTTGAAAACCAATTATAACATCGAGATCAAGATCAACGATGGCCGCGGAGGATTGCCGGCCGCGATTGTTAGCTACTTTGCGGGAGATGCATCAAGGCCTTCGACGATCTGCCGTAGTCAGTTGACACTCGTATCGTCCGAAGGGCGGAATTTGGTTTTCGGAGAGTCGTTGAATTACAAGAATGGCAAGGATTCCTGTCCGATCTGGGACCAGATCGCTATCGAACCAAGGACGGGGCACCTCTGGCTTCAATGGCGCGATGGAGGAAGGCGCAAGCCCGTAATCAAAATGGAAGCGGGAGCCTACCGCTGGACGGGCGGCATGGAATGCCGCCTTGTTAGCGGGGATGGCAGCTCCAGCGGTCAGGAATGGTGTCGAGATGCCGATGGCAATTGGTCGCCAAAGCGGCGTTGAGCCGCGAGGAGACTGACACGATCTTTTGCACTTGTTCGAACCTCTCAGCCATTCGCTCGCGAATGGGTATTTGTGGGCCTATGCCCGCGGATTTCCAAGACATCCATCAGTGCATGATGGCCACCTAGAAATTCACCCAGCCTTTACTTGTTGCTTCCGCAACTGTCGCATTGAGTGGTGCACGCCCCCATCCCCACTTGCCCTTCATAGCTTGAGTCACGCCTTTTGTGTTAATTCCCCAATGGACATGCGAATTACCAGGCCATGGGCGCACTTTGCCGACAATCTGATTGCGCTTGACTGTCTTACCAGCAGCCAAGGTACTCGCTATGTGCCCAAGTACATGCTCACCATCGGCGCCTTTTATTACCAGATATGCTAAATTGACATCGGGATTCCAAGTGTTGTTCGAAACTATCGTTCCGTCCACCGGCGACCGAACATCCGAGTTTTCCTTTGCCGCGATATCAACGCCTAGGTGTTGCACCCCTTGCTCATTTGCATAAATGCTATCAAAGAATCCGGCGGTACGCGTTCCGCCGATAGGCGCTGCAGGGCGTGTAGCTCCCGAAACAACCGCAGAGGTTGCGAGAATTGCCAGTCCGGCAAGAACACATTTCGTAGATCTACCCGTTTTCATAATTATGCCTCCCAAGTCGCTTTCCGATTTAGGCCATTGCAGTCGCATCCGTCAATGTGACCCCGGAATTGACTACCTCCCGCTGTTGCATGATGCCCCCCCTTGCCTCTGTCAGGGCAAACGCACCGCTGGCTGACTGGAGCTCAGAAATTCAGGGAAGTGCCCTACCCCGCTCCCTTGAGCCCGCCAGTCCGTTCCGTTACTTCAACCCCTCACCAGAAGTGATCCGCCTGGTCGTGCTCATGTACGTCTGTTTCCCCCAACATAGCGGTCGATCGGCCTGGCCGCGCACGGCCCTGAAACCGGTCGTTCAGTGCCTTCGCAACCCGAATGAATGAACGACTGCTCTTAGAAGCCAGACTTTGCACGGCGAGCGTCGGCCTTGTTGGCGCCAGCCGTCTTTGGAGCGCTGTTTGAATGTCAGGTTCCGCTAACAATGTCAGGTTCCGCTGGCAACGCTGACGTTAGTGCACTCAAGATCGAGCCTCAAAAGCTGCCATACGTTGAGGTCCGGATTGGTTGAATGAATTGCCCGGAAACCACTCGTTAGCGGTTCACCGGTAGCCTGCGACCTGAAGGAGACGAAAATGCCATTCACAGAAGCTGAAAAGCGCAAGTGGCACGCCGACCGAAGCACTGGTCGCGACAGAAATGACCAGACTCCTGTTGCAGCTTGTGCTCATTGTGGAGCTCCAGTCGGCTTCGAAAATGCCAATTCAGACTTTCCGCTTTGTGCGGCTTGCGATGGCGACTGACTTAGTTCGCTGACATAGACGGCGCTCGCTGCGTAAAATCTGACCTTTGAAAGCAGCCGTTCATTCATTCTGGTTGGGAAGCCAATGAACGGCCGGTTTCAGGGCCGTCCAGCGCCAGCCCAGTAGGCCGCTTTGTTGGGGAAAGCGGACGTGAAAGGTGCGGGGAAGGTGGGCCCGCCTTAGAGCATGAAAACTCCCGATGTCAGCGCGCTTCTGGCCAGCCCCTGCAGCACCACCTCCATGTCGACCGTGCCGTTGCCGTTGATGTGGGTTTGGACGATAAGATCGCTACCCCATCAACTTAGCCTAGCGGCAGCCAGTCTGAATGCGGAGTGCCCCACCGCATCAGCCCGTGGTCGGGGAAATCGAGGGGATCGACGAAGCTGACGGTCAACAGCGGATCGCTGTCGGCCAGGCCCTCGGCAGGCAGTTTGGGCGCGGCGAAGAGCGCGTCCATCACATCCGGCGCCGCATCCTTGGTAGAAAGCGGTTCCTGCACTGGCGGTGGCGTGCCGAGCATGAAATCTGCCGAAGTCAGCGTCTGACCGTTCAGGCCCTGCAACACGATCTCCATGTCCGCCGCGCCATCGCCGTTGATGTCGGCTTGGACGATCAGGTTGCTGCCCGAGGTGAGGTAGCGGATCTGGCCGGTGCCGGGTGCGGTGAAGGCCGCGGTGCCGAGGAAGGCAAAGCCCTGGACCCCGGCGAGGCCGGGGTTGGTGTCGATCAGCGTAAAGTTGAACCTGTCGATCCCGATCTCGAAGTCAGTGATCCGGTCGGCCGCTGCGCCGATGCCGCTGTCGGTGGCAAAGAAGTAGCGGAACTGGTCGGACCCCGCCCCGCCGGTGAGGGTATCGCCCCCGCTCCAGCCGAAAAGCTTGTCGTTGCCGGTGCCGCCGTTGATCGTGTCGGCCTGGTTGCCGCCGCGGATCTGGTCGGTACCGTCGCCGCCGTTGATGGTGTTGGTGACAGCCACCGCGCCCTTGATCACATCGATTCCGTTCGACCCGTTAATCGTCACCGTGACGCTCGAACCGCCAGCAAAGCTGAGGCCGGTGAGCGAGAGCGCCGCGCCAGCGGGGTTAGGATCGATGTTGAAGACCAGCGACCCGCTGCCGCTGACGGCAGCCATGCCGATCTGGCCGATGAGGTTGTAGAACCCGGTGTTGAACTGCGCAGCGGTGAGGGTGAGGCTGGCCCCGCCGATGAGCTCGATCGCTTCGAACCCGGTGATCGAGCCGAGCGTGACCGAACCATCGATAATCCGCAGCGTATCGGTGCCGGCGCCGCCATCAACTGCGCTGCCACTGCTCGCCGCGACTAGTTCGATCCGGTCGTTGCCCGCGCCTCCGAGCATGGTATCCCTGCCGCCTGCGCTCAGGAGAATGTCGTTGCCTGCGCCACCATCGAGAAAGTCTTCCTTGCTCGCGCCGGTGAGTTGATCGTCTCCATCAAGGCCGACAGCGACCACAACTTGCTGAAGCGATGGTGCAAAAACGTCCGCGCCAGAAGTTCCTTCGAATATGGCCGCAACGAACCGCTCGAGGAACTGATTGTAGGTAATCGTCTGGTCGGCGAAGGAGAACTGGGTCGCCCCCAGCACGTAATCAGTGCCGTCCGGCGATCCGGCGCGGAGGTCCGCGACGACCGCCCGGCCATCGCTGTCGAGCGATCCCGCATAGTCCGCCAGATTGCCGGAAAATTTCGCGATCAGCGCGCCCATTCCGTTGCCGGCGATCAGGTCGTTGCCTGCACCGCCCTCAATCAGATAGGCGGATGAAGCGTCGCCGCGCTGCGCATCGACAATGTCGTCGCCGCCAAGCCCGAATACAGTCTGGCTGCCCTTGCCGAGCACGATGAAATCGCCCTTCGCGCTCCCGGTGATCGTCCGGTTGCCGTCGCCGATGTCGGCATAGTCGGCCAGAGGGTCGATGCTGACGGGATCGGTTCCTGCAGCAACCGTCTGCGCAACCGCCGCGGAGCCATCTAGGTGGATGACAGGCACCACCAATCCGGGCGCATACTGTCCACCGTCATTGAGGAGGGAAACGGACTGCGACAGCGGCTGGATCTTGTAGGCATCCTTGAACAGCAAGGATTCGACCCGATAGAGCGTGGCGACGGTTTCGACCGTTCCGCCAGCCCCGGAATGCAGAAGCGTGAAATGGCCGTCTGCGTGGCGCACGAAGTTCCAGGTGGCCGGATCGCCGGGGAGGACGAGCGTGTCGCCAATCCCAGCCCCGTTGGCCCCGCCATCGATGACCCTGGTCCTGGAATAGGGGCCCTGCAAGACGATCGTGTCGCTGTCAGCGCTACCCAGAACGAAATCGTCGCCTGCCTCGCTGACAACCAGTGTCGAACCGGGTTTGCCGGCGAGCGCGATCTGCAGGGCAGGGTATGAGTACGTATAGCCGCCGGTTCCGCGCAGATAGGCGGCAAGTTCCGTCGCATGGAATGGGCCGTTCACGTCGTTTGCGAACGTCGTCAATGTAAACAGGTGGTCGAGATAATAGTCGCGGTTGTGTTCGTCGAACCCGGATGCGGCATCACCCACGGGGGTCTCTGAAAGGTTGGTGTTGATGTAGACGTTGTAACCATCGCGCTGCTTGGGCTGCATTGTTCGCACCCAGTCGCCCAGAGCTGGATACCCGTGGCTGGTAAGAAAGCTCGCCAGGATCGACCGGGTCGACTGATCGACCGCGCCACTCAGCATGGGCGCCAACAAGGCCACGGGATCGTCGGTGTGGACGAAATTCACCAGCCGGACATCTGGCCGGGGAATGGTGCCATTGTCGCTTCCGGGCGAGCCGATTGTAACGGCACGATAGACGGTCTCGGCGGTGTCGCTGTGCGCGGCCATGAATTCCTGGACCATACCAGCGCCGAGACTGTGGCCGCAGACAAGGACCTGCGCGATCTGGTTGCTGACGACGTAACTGTCGATCGCATCGAGCAGCGGCTTGAACTTCGCATAATGCTGCGTTGAGAAATCGGGGTAATCGAGAAAATCGGCGACCTGGTCAGTACCTCGAAATGAGAGCGACAGGGTTCGCAGGCCATTGACTATTCCCACCGCAACAAGTGCATTGGCCTCAGGCTGGTCAGTGACCGTCGTAATTCCGGCTGAAGCAGGCAACAGCGAGATCGAAATCCCATCTGGAATCGTGATCGTGCCATCGCCGATCTTCAGCGCCTGGTAGAATCCGTTAGTCAGGGCGTACCGGATGCCGGCAGGTGTAATCGTACTGGCCGCGATCCCCAGCTCGAGCGCGGACAGCGTGTGCCAGTTTAGTGCGCTGACAAGATCGCCAATTATGCTCGTCTGTGCCGGCACGGCACCCGGCATATCTGCAAGCACCTCTGCAACATGGCTGAGGGTTGGCGAGGGGCCGTAGACTACATTGCCAAGGCCGACCATCGCGGTCACCACCAGGTCGGGCGTAAGGGTCACGCCGAATGATGACCTGACCGCATTGTCGAACTGCGTCGCGAATTCCACCCGCTCCAACCGCACGGTATCGATCTTCGCGCCGCTGGCGACATGGGTGATCAACGTCCGCGTGGGTTGCCCGCTCCCGAAAACGGTCTCGAACAGATAGTCGTTGGCCTTGCCGGAAAGTTTGAGCACATCGATTTCCGGAATGATGTTCGCGACTTGGGCATCGCCGCCATCGATTTTGATGATTTGCCCCGGCGCAAACAAGACCGCATCGAATTCAAAGATGTCCGCTCCTTTGCCTCCATGCAGATCATCGCTTCCTAACCCGCCGAATATCGTGTCATTCCCGTCGCCGCCCTCGATGCGGTTTGCACCATCGTTGCCCGTAAGCGTGTCACCAAAAGCCGAACCGATCAGATTCTCGATCGAGACCAGGGCGTCAAAGCCCGCACCTTGCGTGTCTTGTGCATCTATCACCGACAGATCGACCGAAACCGCGCCGGTCGCCGTGGCATAGCTCGCCGTGTCGTCCCCAACACCGCCGCCGACAAAATCATCACCCGCGCCGCCATCAAGCGTGTCGTCGCCATCTTCTCCGGTCAGGTAGTCTTGGCCGTCGCCGCCGTACAGTTCGTCATGGTCGTCACCTCCGAACAGGCCATCTCTGCCCTCGCCGCCATAGAGCTTGTCGTTGCCCCCACCCCCGCCAAGGTGATTGTATTCTGCGGCGTTGCCGGTCAGGACATCGTTGAAGTTCGAGCCGCTGATTGCTTCGATGTTGACCAGCGTGTCTATGCCCGCGCTGCCGGTGTTCTGGGCTCCGGTGATTGCCAGGCTGACCGTGACCGAGCCCGTAGCATCGTCGTAGACGGCAAAGTCGAGCCCATCCCCGCCGTCGAGATAGTCGTTGCCGGTACCGCCAAACAGGTTGTCGTCGCCGTCGCCGCCGTAAAGTTCGTCATGGTCGTCACCTCCGTAGAGGCCATCCCTTCCGCCGCCGCCATAAAGCTTATCATCGCCCCCACCCCCGCCAAGGTGATTGTATTCTGCGTCGTTGCCGGTCAGGACATCGCTGAAATTCGAACCGCTCAGAAATTCGATGCTGACCAGCGTGTCTATGCCCGCGCTGCCGGTGTTCTGGGCTCCGGTGATTGCCAGGCTGACCGTGACCGAGCCTGTAGCATCGTCGTAGGTGGCCCAGTCGAACCCATCTCCGCCGTCGAGCCGATCGTTGCCCGCACCACCCAAGAGGTTGTCGTCGCCCCCCTCGCCGTAAAGAAAGTCATCTCCGATCCAACCAGTAATGTAATCAGAGCCGCCTCGCCCGAACAACCTGTCGTTGCCATCGGCGCCATGGATGTTGTCATTGCCATCGGTGCCTACGAGGATGTCGTCTCCCGGCGTACCTACAATGTCGGCCCAATCGCCAGTCGCCGCCGCCCTAGGCAACTCGCTGCTCACATGTCCATCGACCAGATCTGTGCCGTAGATGGTGTGGTCACCCGGCGCGTCGATGGGAACGGTTGTATCGGGCAACGCCAGCAACCAGCCGAAATCTAGCTGAGCCCCGGCCAGCTTTTTCCGAAGACCAGCAACTCTTGTCATGGTCGCCTCCCCCCCTTTGCCACAGGATCGGAGCAAGTTCAGCGAGTCGTCGATGAGGCCCCTCGAAATTGTGCCGTCAATCGCCGATGTCTGCAAGCGCCGAGTAGCGCTGCACAACTTTGCCAAACCTGACGGTCTTCATGAGTCTGACTCGAACCCTCGCTTCAGATGAGCCAGGGCCCGCTCTTGGAACCCCCTATGAAGAGCATGGATTCGTTGACGAAACCCCAGACCGAGAGCCGCGCGTCGTGCAGCGAGGCTTCGTGCTGGAGCGCGGCGAAGGTGCCGCCGCCAGCCTCTAGGTCCTGGCCGCCCACCGCCTTGCCCGGCGCGTAAGCTGACAAGCCATCTCCCTTCATCGCGCGGTGCTT
>JANORU010000084.1:0-4854 GCA_031415475.1 Hyphomicrobium sp. | reverse complement strand
ACGGCTCGACGGCCGGTCGATCCATATGCTTGGAACATCGGGCACTGTCACGACGGTTGCCGGTTTGCATTTGAACTTACCTCGCTACGATCGCAATCGCGTCGATGGCTGTTGGCTCAATGTGCGCGATGTCGAGACCGTGACGCGGCGGTTGCTGGCGGAGAGCTACGAGGAGCGCGTCGCGGAACCGTGCATCGGCCATGATCGCGCCGACCTCGTACTTGCCGGCTGTGCCATTCTCGATGCCATTCTCGAAGCCTGGCCGTGCGAACGGTTGCGGGTCGCCGATCGCGGACTTCGCGAAGGTATTCTCTCGACGTTGATGCTCGAAGACGACGTCTACCGGGCCGGCCGGCGCCGGCGCTTTGGAGGCGGCAATGAGCAGCAATAAAGGGGGCAAACCCCCGGTCCGCGGCCCGAGTGGTGGGCAGCGTAAACTGCACGTCAAGGTCAAAACCGCTGGAAAACGCTCGGTCTCATCGGCCCGTTGGCTCGAGCGGCAGTTGAACGATCCCTACGTCACGGCCGCCCAGCGGGATGGGCTCAGGTCGCGCGCGGCCTACAAGCTGACGGAGATCGACGACAAGTATCATTTTCTCAAAGCCGGCCATCGGGTGATCGATCTTGGCGCGGCGCCGGGCGGATGGAGCCAGATCGCCGCCGAACGCGTTCAGTCGCTGTCCGGCAAAGGCCAGGTTATTGCCATCGATTACCTCGACATGGATGCCCTGCCGGGCGTCGATTTTCTGAAGCTCGATTTCACGGATGACAGTGCAGAAGATCAACTAAAGTCGCGGATCAAGGACGGCGTGGCGGACGTTGTATTCTCCGACATGGCGGCGCCAACCGTCGGTCACACCAGGACGGATCATTTGCGGATCATGGGACTGGCGGAAAGCGCAGCCGTCTTCGCCTGCGATGTGCTAGCGCCGGGCGGCGCGTTTTTGTGTAAGGTATTCCAGGGTGGCGCCGAGCGCGGTTTGCTCGATCTCTTGAAGCGGTCGTTCGCCGTTGTGCGCCACGTCAAACCGCCGGCCAGCCGCAAGGATTCAGCCGAACTGTATGTGCTCGCAACCGGGTTTCGCGGTCGCACTGCAAACGTCGAATGATCGCAAAAAAATAGTGCGCTCGTAAAAACGCAAAAGCGACGGTCGCGATGGCGACCGCCGCTCATTTGACCGCTCGCTTTTTGAGTGCGAGCCGACCGACCTTAGATGAGGTCGATCTCGGCCGGCAGGTACGACGTCACTTCGAGGCCGACTTCCTGCTCGCGCACGGCGGGCTTGGTCCAGGTCTTCATTAGCGTTTCCTCCAATTGAAGTGTGCTCAACTCTATAGAGAGCCTGGGTTTGATAATAGACCGGCCGCATCAGGTCCAATTGTATTTTACGTGCCGAGACATCAGGCGCACTGATGTGTAACAGTATTTCATTACATAAGATGTTCCGGTGGTTAAGCTTGGCGTTAGGCCCACTTGATCTGGCCGCTGGCCCATGGATTTCGCGGTGCGCCTGCGGCTGCTGCCACTCTTCCCCTCCCGGGACTCGGGTGATATAGGGCTGGCGACATTCGCGTGTGGGCGGCCGTGTTTCGGTCCTGCCCCGCACTGTCACCCTCGCGACAAGGAGCCCTTACATGGCCAAAAGCCCAATCCCTAGCGATTTGGGTTTCGCGTTAACTTTCGACGACGTTCTTCTGGTGCCCGCCGCGTCCGAAGTGATGCCGAGCCAAGTGAACGTGGCGTCGCGAGTAACCAAGTCGATCAAGGTCAACATCCCGGTTATCTCCTCGGCCATGGACACCGTCACCGAGGGCCGGCTGGCCATTGCCATGGCGCAGGAGGGCGGCATCGGCGTTCTCCACCGTAACCTCGAACCCAAGGTTCAGGCCCAGCACGCTGCCCAGGTCAAGAAGTACGAGAGCGGCATTGTCTTGAACCCGATCACGATCGAACCGGCGGCCACGCTCCAAGAAGCCCTGCGGCTGATGTCGGAGAATTCGATCTCCGGCATTCCCGTTGTCGAAGCTGGATTGAAGAGCGGCACGGCCGGCAAGCTGGTCGGCATTCTCACCAACCGCGACGTCCGCTTTGCCACCAATCTGCAGCTGCCGGTCGCTGAATTCATGACCAAGGACAAGCTGGTCACAGTCAAGCGCGGCGTCTCGCAGGAAGAGGCCAAGCAGCTTCTGCATCGCCACAGAATCGAAAAGCTGCTGGTTGTCGATGATGACTTCCGCTGCGTCGGGCTGATCACCGTCAAGGACATCGAGAAGGCGCAGAAACATCCCAACGCGTGCAAGGATAGCGAAGGCCGATTGCGCGTCGCGGCCGCGACGACGGTCGGCGAAGAAGGCTTTGCCCGCACCGAAGCGCTGATTGCAGCCGGCTGCGATCTGATTGTGGTCGATACGGCACACGGCCATTCGCGCCACGTGCTCGATGCCGTGACGCGCATCAAGAAATTGTCCAATTTGGTGCAGGTTGCCGCCGGCAACGTCGCGACCGCCGCCGCCACCCGCGCACTGATCGATGCCGGTGCTGATGCCGTGAAGGTCGGCATTGGCCCGGGCTCCATCTGCACGACACGTATTGTTGCCGGCGTCGGCGTCCCGCAGTTGACGGCGATCATGAACTGCGCGGCCGAAGCTCAGAAACACGGCATCCCGATCATCGCCGACGGCGGCATTCGCTACTCGGGCGATGTCGTCAAGGCGCTCGCGGCCGGTGCCGATTGCGTGATGATCGGCTCTCTGCTCGCTGGCACCGACGAAGCGCCGGGCGAAACCTATCTCTACCAGGGCCGCACCTATAAGGCGTACCGCGGCATGGGTTCGGTCGGCGCGATGGCGCGCGGCTCAGCCGACCGCTACTTCCAGCAGGAAGTGAAGGACGCGCTGAAGCTCGTTCCCGAGGGCATCGAAGGTCAGGTGCCGTATAAGGGACCGGCCGAGAATGTGCTGCATCAGCTGGTCGGCGGTCTCAGAGCCGGCATGGGCTATACCGGCGCCAAGACGCTGGCCGACTTGCGTGAGAACTCAGAATTCGTGCGCATCTCGCCGGCCGCGATGCGCGAAAGCCATGCCCACGGCGTACTCATCACTCGCGAAAGCCCGAACTATCCGGGCGGAGTTTGACTCAAGGACCGATTATGGATCTCGCTATCATGAAGCCTGTGCTGGTGCAGGCGGCTTTGACGTTCGTGCTGCTATTCTGGATGGCCAAGGAGCGGCTCGGCGCGTTCCGCGCTGGAAAGGTTGTGGTGACCGATCCCGGCGTCCGCCCGACTTGGACGGGGCGGGCAGGTGCGGTTTCAAACGCCTTCCACAATCAGTTCGAAATGCCGATGTTGTTTTTTGCAGCGGTCGCGTTCGCGCTGATCACGCAATCGGTGACGCCCGAGTTGACGATGCTGGCCTGGGCGTATGTGGCGTTTCGCATTGTCCACGCCGCCATTCACACGACCTACAACAAAATACCTCACCGGTTCCTTGCGTATCTCGCGTCGAATATGGTTCTGATTGCCATGTGGGTGCTGCTCGGTAGCCGCATTCTGTCAGCGTCGTAAGAGATCATGAAACCAGGCGCGCGTATCGCCGCTGCCATTGAAGTCCTCGACCAGATCGTCAATCGTTACCGGCCGGCGTCGGATGCACTCAACGACTGGGGCAAAGCGCACCGTTTTGCCGGCTCAGGCGACAGAAACGCAATCGGCGGGCTCGTCTACGACGCGCTGCGCACGCGCGGGTCGTCGGCTTATCTTTTGGGCGAGACGCCGCGCGCCTATGTGATCGGCTCCTTAGCCTATCAAGGGGCGACAGCGGCTGATGTCTCAGCGCTTCTCACCGGCGAAGACCACACGCCGCCGCCCTTGTCTGACTCCGAAATGGCCCGGCTCACCGCCGGGCTGCCAGCCGATGCGCCGCCGTGGGTCAAAGGCGACTATCCCGAATGGCTGCATGGCTCGCTGTCGCGCGTGTTCGGCGATCGCGTGGTGGAGGAATGCCGGGCGATGAGCGCTCGCGCGCCCGCCGATCTGCGTGTCAACACGCTCAAGGCTACGCCCGAAAAGGTTCTCAGCGATCTCGCAAGTCTCGGCGCGACGCCAGCTCCGTTCGTTCCTGAGGCTTTGCGTATCGCCGCGCCCATTGGTGGCGCGCGCATTCCAAATCTGCAAGCCGAAGAAGGCTATCAGCAGGGCTGGTTCGAGATCCAGGACGTCGGCAGCCAGATCGCCGCCGCGCTCGCGGGTGCCGGCACTAAAATGCAGGTGCTCGATCTGTGTGCTGGCGGCGGCGGCAAGACGCTCGCGCTTGCCGCGCATATGGAGAACAAGGGGCAGGTCTACGTTTACGATGCCGACCGCACGCGCCTGATGCCGATCTTCGAGCGCATCAATCGTGCTGGCGTCCGCAATCAGCAGGTGCTGCGCGCCGGCGATCGCGCGGCTCTCAAGGCGCTCGGGCCGCGCTTTGATGTCGTTCTCGTCGATGCGCCCTGCACCGGCACGGGAACATGGCGCCGCCGGCCCGACGCCAAATGGCGGCTTAAGGCCCCGGCTCTCGCGGATCGGCAAAAGCAGCAACGCGAGGTGCTCGACCTTGCTCAAACGTTGGTCAAACCCGGCGGCCGCATTGTTTACGTCACGTGCTCATTGCTACCGGAAGAAAACTCCGATCAGGTCGCGGCGTTTCTCGCCCGCGCGCCGGGGTTTCGAATTGTTCCCTATGGTGACGCGTGGTGTGCGGCATTGCCGGGAGAGCCTCCGGTCTCGGCGGACGGCAGCACCGAGACACTGCTGCTCACTCCGGCGTCACACGACACGGATGGGTTTTTCGAGGCGGTCCTTGACAGCG
>JANORU010000083.1:0-2477 GCA_031415475.1 Hyphomicrobium sp. | reverse complement strand
GACAATTCGAACCGCACCAAGCACGGCGCGCTGGTCGACTCGCTGCTTCTGGCGGATGTCTATGTCGAGCTTTTGGGTGAGCGGCAGGCCAATCTGGGGCTGGCGGGACGGCCGGGAACACATGCCGGCACGAGGCGGAGCGCGTCTGGATCGAAATCGAAAGAGCGCCCGGCACCGTTGCCGCCGCGGATTTCTGAGGCAGAGCGCGCCGAGCACCGCGCCTACGTCAAGGCACTCGGAACCAACGCACTCTGGCGCCAATACCTAGAGCCCGGCGAAACCGGCTGAACGGAGCGGATTACTGTTTCTCGGCCGACTTGGACAGTTCCTGCTGCCGATGGACGTAGAGTGCCGCAAAATCAATCGGGTCAAGCAACAGTGGCGGGAAGCCGCCTTCGCGCGTGATGTCGGCCGCAATGCGCCGCAGGAATGGAAACAACAGCGTCGGGCAATTGATCAGCAAAAAAGGTTCAAGCGCCTGGGGCGGCACGTTTTCCAACTTGAAGAGGCCCGCGTAAACCATTTCGAAAACGAAAATCGAGGTCGTCTTACTCGATGCCTTGGCTTTGAAGTCGATGGCGCTCTCATACACATCCTGCCCGACCCGGCGGGCATGGACGTTGACCTCGATGTTCATATCGGGTTGCTCGCCAGGCTCGAGCCCGAGCTTGCCGACATTGGGGTTCTCGAACGACAGGTCTTTGATGAACTGGCCGAGCACCTGGGCTTGGATGGCCGGGCCAACCTGCACGCCCGCGTCCGAATTCTGATCTTTGGTGGTGGCGGCCATTGATGGTCCTTTGGTGCGTTGGCTAGTGATTGGCGGCGGTCGCTATCACGCACGACTTCGGAGGGCAATTTTTCTTTGTGTCATGGCCGGCGTGTGGGCGGCCGGTTCGGGGTGGCGGTGCGTTCATCCAACCGTTCGAACTCGCCGTCGATCGTCGGTCCGGCGGACGACGGGCGCCGGGTGCCAGGTTCAGGCGACTGCGGTCCGGGTCTGCCGGCTTCGAAGGTGTCCGTCGTGAAGACATCGACCGAGACGTTGGGAGACGCCAAAAACCGATTGATCGCGAATTTTCGCACCAGCGCCCGGATTGGAGGGAAAAGAAGCAGCAGACCCGCTAGATCGGTGAGCAAGCCGGGCGATACAAGAAAAGCGCCGGCAACAAGCAACATGGCGCCGTCGGCGATCGGCTCCAGCGGCGGACGTCCCCGCTTCAAATCCTCCGCCGCCCGCCAAAGCAACGCGGTTCCCTGCCGCCGGAGCACAATCGTGCCAATCACCCCGGTGCCGACGACAATGGCCAGGGTCGGCCAAAAGCCCAAAAACTGCCCGGTCTTGATGATCAGGGCCAATTCCAGGATCGGAACAGCGATGAAGACCAGTGCAATCACGATCGGCATGACGGTTTTCCGGGCTGCCATTCCAGTTGGCGCGGCGGCCATTGTGGCCTATGGTTGGCGTTCGTGACAGATAGGAATTCGGACGAGCCGGGCGGCTCATGCTGCCTGCGACTTTGCAGCCATCTCGATCCGTCCTCAATCAACTCTTACATCTGCAGTGTGGCCCGGCCGGGCACGCACCAGGAATACGGCAAATATGGACAGCCAAATCGATCTTTTTACCCTGCTTTCGCTGATTGTCGCGTTGGTCGCGATCCTGAAACTTCGCAGCGTGCTCGGTCGCAAGACCGGCGACGAGGAAACGCGTGCCGAGCGCCGCTCCAAAGAGATCGAGACTCGCCGGGCTTCCATGCCGGCCTCAGCCTCGGCTGAAAAGGTTGTCTCGCTGCCCCGCCGTCCGCGCGAGGAGCCCGAACGGGAAACCGTACCGGTTGTCACGACCGCCGAGGCCGAAGCGAGAATTCGATCCATTGCCGGTGTCAACACGTCGGTCAGCGACGGTCTGATGCAGATCTTGAAGCTCGATCAGGCCTTCGATCCGGAGCATTTCCTGCGCGGCGCCAAGCAAGCCTACGAAATGATCGTCACGGCCTATGCCGAAAGCAACCGCAAGACCTTGCGCGAATTGCTGACCAAGGACGTCTACGACGGTTTTGTCTCAGCGATCGCCGAGCGCGAGCAGCGCGGCGAGCAGATCGATCAAAGCTTCGTTGGTATCAACAAGGCCGATATTCTCGAAGCCGACGTCAAGAACGGGACGGCGACGATCACCGTGCGGTTTTTGAGCCAGCTTATAACCGCGACGCGCGACAAGGCCGGTGCGGTCATCAGCGGCGACGCGTCTAAGGTGATCGACATAACCGACATCTGGACGTTCAGCCGCGATATCTCGACCGCCAAGGCGCGCCAGAACCTGTACTGGCTGCTGCTTGAAACCCAAGACGTGCACTAGGACCGATCGCCGTGCCGCTCGGAGCCTCCATCCCCGTCAGCGTGCCAGAGGCGACGTTTGAGCGGATCGCGTTTGCCGATCTACCCGGCTGGGCTGAGGACGATCACGCCGCTGCGCT
>JANORU010000082.1:0-11806 GCA_031415475.1 Hyphomicrobium sp. | reverse complement strand
GTCGCCGTCACCGCCGCCATGCCGTCCGGCACCGGCCTCGACAAGTTCGGCGACATCTTCCCGGACCGCTGCTTTGACGTCGGCATTGCCGAGCAGCATGCCGTCACGCTCTGCGCCGCGCTGGCCGCTGAGGGCATGAAGCCGTTTGCCACGATCTACTCGACGTTTCTGCAGCGCGCTTACGACCAGATCGTGCACGATGTTGCCATTCAAAGACTGCCAGTTCGATTTGCTATCGATCGAGCCGGTATGGTCGGCGCCGATGGCGTCACTCACCAAGGCTCCTACGATCTGACCTATCTCGGCTGCCTGCCGGGTTTTGTCATCATGGCTCCATCGGACGAAGCCGAGCTCGTCCACATGGTCGCGACGGCAACGGCGATCGACGACCGGCCGTCGGCCATCCGCTATCCGCGTGGCGAAGGTACGGGTGTCGCGCTACCCGACCAGGGCCGGCCTTTGGAAATTGGCCGGGGCAGAATTGTCGTCGAGGGCGACAGAGCCGCCATTCTCTGTCTCGGCCCACGGCTCGGCGCGGCATTGGTTGCCGCCGAACGGCTGGCGAGACTTGGCATCACCGTGACGGTGGCTGACGCTCGCTTTGCAAAGCCGATTGACGATGCGCTCGTGCGCCGGCTGGTTGAGGATCATCCCTTGCTGATAACGCTTGAAGAGGGTGCAATCGGCGGCTTCTCGGCACAGGTGTACGACAGCTTGCGGCGCCAGCGGCTCGATCTTGCCGCCTCGCGCGTTGTGCCGATGTATTTGCCCGACGTGTTCATCGATCACGACAAGCCGGCGCAGCAAATGGCGGCTGCCGGACTTGATGCCGATGGCATCTTCAAGCGGGTGCTGTCGTTCGTCGAACCGTTAGAAGCCGAACAGGTCTTCCATCAGCTGAGCGCTGCCGAATAGTCCGTTGGCTTGCAAAATCAATGCAGCCGACGATTGCTTGCCGGGTGACTGTCAGCTGGCCGCCCGGCCGGCTGCCTCATGCACCACTTCAAGACGGCGCGCCGCTTCAGCCGGTGCTGCCGAGGACTTGCCGTCTCCCGCGGGTCTGCGATTAAGGTCAGACATTTCGATCTGGTCGCTGATCATGGTGTAGATGACCGGCAGGATGCCCGCGATCAACACTAGGAGCGCAACGCTGGCGCCGAGAGGCATCGCGTAAACTTGCCCGAAACCCTGCAATAGCAGACCACTGGCTGCCGTCACGGCACCAAACATCACGCCCAGCCCACTGTTGGTCGAGCGGAGCTTTCCGGTGACATCGGTTACTCTCGGCAACAGAGATGCGCGTGTCCCAAGAGCGAAGATCACGATCCCGATGGCGGCGTAGATTGATCCGACGAATGAAAGCCAGTTCGGGTTTGAAATCGAGTTCATTGCTAGCTCCGTTGCTAAGGCCTGCCAAATCCGTTGCGGTCTGCCGGCTTAAGGTTGCCGGCCGTTCAATTGATCAGCCGGAGTCTGCCGTCCCTGTCGGCGTATCTCCCTGACCTGTCCCGCGCCAGCCGATGAAAGCGCGCGCTTGCCGTTGAGTCCAGGCGGCAATTTAAACGTCCAAACCCTTCGTGCGCCGTAGTCCAGGGCCCTTCAAATGTGGTCTGAAGCGTGTTCAGACCGCCTCTGGCGCCGGGCTTCATGCAATTTTGGCAGCCGCCACCACGGGACACCGGGCGTCGAATGATGTTCGTGATGATATCCAAAGTGGAGACACGTCAGAAGAGATATCAGCCAGGGATAGTCGTTGGAGCGCGTGCGGTGCCGGTCCGGGATCTGATCCGGGTGAGGTTTGTGCGGCAGGTAGGTGCCGAAGATGAACAGCTGCAGAGACGACAGCAGCGACGGCAGCCCCCAGAAAAACAGCAGGTTTTGATAGGGCGCTCCCAGCCCCATGTATGTGCCGGTCGCGACAAACATGATCAGGAATTCGCGGCCGCCATAGTATTCGGCAAAGAACTTCAGATACCACGGCCAGAACGAGTGCGGTTCGTGATGATCGAAATCGGGATCATCGATTGTCGCGGGGTTTTGATGATGCTGCTGATGCGCCGCGCGCATGCGATCAAACGAAAACCCGCCGTAGAGCAGGAGGCAGACCCGTCCGATCCACGGATTTAACCACGGCCAGGTCGGCGCGACCGTGCCGTGCATGCAATCATGGGCAACGATAAAAAGAGCAACATACAGCCACGTCAACCCGGCGACAGCCGCCGGCACAAACCAGGGTGACGCGGTTGTCCATGGCCAGGGATTGAAGAAGATCGAATAAATGTGGAGTGCGAGGAATGCGGCGATACTCGAGATCGCCAGGGCCACGCCGACGACACTTTACCAGGTCCGGTCCGACGCCATTCCAAGCGTCATCTGAGTTTGAATTGACGTTGGCAGCATGGTTTCCCGTTCCCGGCACTGGCAGCACATGGACCGCTATTAAGGCACATTTTATCGGACAATAGGGGTTGTCAAGGCGCGGGGCTGCCGGTTGTCTCGCCCATTCATATTGGTTCATTGGTTCGCGTTGCCCTCTGGGCATGGCTGTGGCAACACCTTCGACTGGCAGGTCATGCCGGCTGTTTCTACGGAGTTGCCACTTTGGCTGGTGCGTCCGCACGCAAAGCCGCCTGCGGGCTCAGAACCGCTGCGAGCTCCAGTTCGTCGCTTTCGGAGATCGTTGCGGACCTGAAATCAGGTCTCGGCGATGACGAATTCCAGCACATCATTCTATTCTACGCGGTTGAGCACGATGCCGAGCAGCTCTCTGTTGCTCTGGAGTTCGCGTTTCCCGGAGTACCCGTTACCGGTTGCTCGACCGCTGGCGAAATTTCGGCGGGTGGAATGATGGAAGGCGGGATTGTCGCCATCGCCTTTCCGCGCAAAGGATTTCAAGTCCATTCGGGCCTCGTCGAGAACGCGCGCGAATTCGGCGTCGAACGGGCGACAGAATTGAGCCGGCGGCTGCGGTCGCAAATGACAACGTCGAGCGACCTCCCCCGTCACCAGCGCGCTTTTGCCATGATGCTGGTGGATGGTTTGTCGAATGCCGAGGAAAGCCTTGTCGCCGCCGTCCATTGGCAGATGGAAGACGTGCAGTTGATCGGCGGTTCGGCTGGCGACGGGTTGTCGTTTGAGAAGACATCGCTTTTGTACGAGGGGCGGACGGTCAACGAAGCGGCAATCCTCATCCTGGTGGAGACCGAATATCAATTCAAAGTGTTCAAGACGCAGAACTTCGAGCCGACCCCCATTAAGCTCGTTGTCACGGGTGCCGATCCTGAAAACCGGGTCGTCACCGAACTGAATGCCGAACCAGCGGCGCGGGAATATGCCGCCGCGATCGGCTTGTTGCCGGACGATCTCGGCCCGTTCAGTTTTGCATCGCATCCCCTCGTTGTGAAAGTCGGCGGCGATTATTACTGCCGTTCGATCCGCAACATGAATGACGATGGCAGCCTGACTTTCTTTTGTGCCATCGACGAGGGCGTCGTCTTCACGGTTGCCCGCCCGCGCGACATGGTCAAATCGACTGCATCGGTCCTGGAAGACGTTGGCCGCGAGGTCGGCGGAACAGATTTTGTGATCGGCTTCGACTGTGTTTTGCGTCGCCTCGACGCCGAGACGCACCAGGTGCGCCATCAATTTGATGAACTCTACAAATCGTATGGTGTGGTGGGATTTCATACCTATGGCGAGCAATTTAACGCCATGCATCTCAATCAGACTCTGACAGGCGTTGCGTTTGGCGCCGGGAGACGGACCTCGTGAGTTTCGATATCCTGCGTGCCGGGGAACTGCCGGCGGAGAGCGAGAAGCGGATACATGAGCTTGAACGGCGGGTCGAAAAGCTCGCAAAGATTAACGCATCCCTGATGCAGCGGGTCGAGCGCTCGATGGAGCAGCAGGCCAACGCCTTTTCCCTGTTCCAGACCGCAATTGGCCTTGAGAGCCAAGTTCGAATCCGGACGGATGAACTGAAAACAGCACTTGAACGGTTGGAACGCGCCAATGTCGAACTGCTCTCGGCGCGCGATGCGGCCGAGTTGGCCAATCGCTTCAAAACCCGGTTTTTCACCGCTGTCGGTCACGATTTGCTGCAACCCCTGCATGCCGCGCGGCTATCACTGTCGGCGCTCACGCATATCGAGCAGGATCGCGAGCAGAGCCGGCTGACGGAACAAGTGGACCATGCGCTGGTCTCGGTTGAAGAGCTTCTGCGCACGATCCTGGACTTGTCGAAGCTGGACTCCGGGGTATGGGTGCCGGATGTGCGGCCTGTGGCCCTTGATGACGTGCTTTCGGCGGTTGTCCGCGATCTCGCGCCAATCGCGCGCGCCAAGGGGCTCGAAATTTCCGCGCGCCCGACCACCGCCGCGGTTCTTTCCGATCCAATCATGCTGCGCAGGATCGTGCAAAATCTCGTCGCCAATGCCGTGCACTATACCCATTCAGGAAAGGTCAGGCTTCTCTGCCGCCGCAGGGGGCCCGATATCAGAATAGAAGTCTGGGATACCGGGCCTGGTATTGCGGCCGCTGAACAGAAACGCATCTTTGCCGAGTTCGAGCGTGGGTCCGCATCCGGAACGGCACGGGTCGGCGGGTTCGGGCTTGGCTTGGCAATCGTCGAACGGATGTCGGCCGCACTCGAGCATCATGTTTCACTCTGTTCAAAGGCCGGGCAGGGCACCTGCTTTGCGGTTTCCGCGGTTGCCACTGAAGCGCCTGCACCGCAACCGCAAATCGCGCCTTACGGTGTGGCCCACGGCGTACCATCCGCGCGGGTCCTGGTCATCGATAATGAACCAGCCGTACTTGATGGTATGCGCGCCTTGCTTATGCGCTGGGACTGTGATGTCAGGCTGACCTCCGGCCGCGCCGAAGTCGAACGGCTGTTCATCGACGAGCCGGACTTCAATCCGCAGATTGTTCTCGCCGACTATCACCTCGATGGCGGTGAAAACGGCGTTGAGCTGGTCGAAGTGATTGTTGCACGCCTTGGCGGCTCAACGCCGGCCATTCTTATCACGGCCGATCAATCGCTCAACACATCGCCCGGCAAAGTGGGGCATCTAAGTGTGCTGAAGAAGCCCGTGAAGCCGGCCGAGTTACGGGCGCTGATGCTGCATTTGCTCGATAGCCAGTGCTGACACTCCGAACGACTGTGCTCGCGCATCAGTGCTTCGAAATCGATGCCTTGTTGCCGGCCAGCAAGGTGTCGAAATCGATGCGGCTCACTTCAATCACTGCCTGCGTGCGCGAGCCGACTTCAAGCTTTCTCAGAATTTCAGAGACGTGCGCCTTGATGGTGGTTTCGCCGACCCCAAGTTCGTGGGCGATTTGCTTGTTCAGCAAGCCTTGGCGAACCATTTTCAGCACGCGCA
Organism: Hyphomicrobium sp.; assembly: GCA_031415475.1. Classification (GTDB taxonomy): domain Bacteria; phylum Pseudomonadota; class Alphaproteobacteria; order Rhizobiales; family Hyphomicrobiaceae; genus JAGVSR01. Next base: position 6,422 of record JANORU010000082.1, on the reverse strand, counting down.
ATTGTTGCGGCGTAAGAGTTGCAAGCCGGGCGCTGATCTGAGAGGCAATGCCGGGCTCTTCCGTCGGTGGACGATAGGATTTTGGCGTTGTCACATTGCCGAGAAGGACCGCCTCGATCGCGTCCTGAAGGTCGGGACGGCGAGCGGATTTGCAGATGAACCCCGCAGCACCGCAACAGATCGCCTCATGAATGATGTTGTCATCTTCGAGCGCCGATATAATGACAATCGGCAACTTGGGGTCGAGGGATCTCAGTTCCAAAAGTCCCTCGAAGCCGTTGACGCCGGGCATCGCGAGATCAAGCAGCACAAGGTCGAAGCGTGTCCCTTCGGCCATGGAATCCCGGGCAGCCTCGATCGACGACGCCTCGCGGATCAGAGCGGCCGGGTAGGAGCACCGGATGGCCGACTGCAGCGCATCCCGGAACAACGGATGATCGTCTACGACTAAAAAAGCGTCAGCCATCGAGCCCTGCGGGATTGGCATCGAGTTACGTGCATTTCGCTTAGCAGTAGGAGCGCAATTGGGCCGAGTCAAAGGCTTGTCATATAACGCCCTGCAACCCCGTCCGTCCTCTGTGGTCTTCGCCGCCCCTCTCAGCGCAGCACGAGCGGAGTATTATACTAAAGGCGAAGCCTTCCATCAGTAGTAGTAATTTGGCGCTGATCGGTAATGTGAAGTCAAAGTATAACACCTTGTAAAAGAATGTTTTTATTGGATTCTAATGGGCATAGCAAGGGGGAGGCCTTAAGAGTTCACTTACTAAATACACGTATAAGTTGCAAATCGTCCCTAATCGTGGATGGCCAATCGGTTTCAGGCCGCACTGACAGGGCGTCAAAACGGCCGCGGATTGTCCGGGGCCGCGGTCTTTGGGCAAGATGATGCGTCTCTCCCGCGTAGTTCCACGATCGATCGCCGGCAAACTCTATCTTTTGGCGGCGCTCGCAGTGTTGGTGGTGAGCGCGTTTTCAGCCGCCACCGTCAACTATGCCCGCAACGCGGAGCGGGTTGTTCAGCGCTTGGAATCCACAGCGATCCGCGCGGCAGAAATCAATTCCGAACTCGCGATGCTCCTGGAGCGCCATCACCGGTTGATCAGTGCTGCAAATAAAACTGAGATCCGCCAGCGCTATCGGTCCAACATCTGGGATGCCGGCAATGTCTTAGCGAATATCGCCGACCTCACGATGTTTGAGGAGGCCGCGTTGCCCCCCGGATTTGCAGGTCAGTTTGCTCAACTTAAGGCTCAAACCGATCATGTCTTGCGTGACGTCGCCAGCGGTGATCGCATGCGGACTTCACGTGCCCTGGCGGACTATACGCAGACCGCAAACCGTTTGCGCGACCAGATGGATGCGCACCGCTGGAAGAACCTTTCGACATTGCGTGAGACGATTGCCGATTTGCGAAATCGCGCAAAGACCTTGATTGGATCAATCCTAGTCGCTGCCCTTGCAGCGGCCTGTGTTACCGGGCTCGTCAGCTACTATCTCGTCGAGGATATCGTCGCGCGCGTGAAATCGATTTCGCGCGCCATGCGGCTGCTGGCCGGCAGCAATACCGATGTTCGTATTCCATCACTGTCCGACAGCGACGAGATCGGCGAAATGGCGCGCTCGGTTCAGATCTTCAAGTCAAATGCCGTCAATCTTATGGGCAGCAAACGCCAGATCGAGAAGTTGAACGGCTGGCTCGATATTGCGCTGAACAACATGACGCGCGGCTTGTCGATGTTTGATGCCGGGCGCCGCCTAGTCGTCTGCAATTCGGCCTATCGTGAAATCTACGCCCTGCCGCCGTGGCTGACGGAGCCGGGAACGCCGCTGGCGGAGATCCTCGATTTCTGGTGCCGGCGCGAAGGTCTTGATCTCGGCTTAGCGGGCGGCGGCTGGCATCCGTGTAATCGGGATGACATCGGCAAAGACGGCCACTACTCTCGCCTTCATACTCTGCCCGATGGCCGCATGATCAGTGTCGACTACCAGCAATTGCGGGACGGCGGCTGGGTCGATCTGCATGAGGATGTCACCGAAGAGCGGCTGGCGGAAGCACGCATCGAACAACTCGCGACAACGGATGCAATGACAGGGCTTGCCAACCGCCATCGGTTTATGGAGCGATTGAGCGCAGCGTTATCCCACTCCAGAGACGGCGATACTTTTGCAGTGCTCTGGCTCGATCTCGACCGGTTCAAGGATGTCAACGACGGTTACGGCCACCCGGCGGGCGACGTGCTTTTGAAGCTCGTAGCGGAACGGCTACTATCGTGTGTGCGCGAAGTCGATCAGGTCGCCCGCCTTGGCGGCGATGAATTCGCGATCCTTGTTTCGGGGAAGACTGTCTGTGAAGCGGCGGCGCTCACAGTGGCACAGCGCATTACGGCGCTCATCGAAGAGCCATTTGCCGTCATTGGCCATACGGTCCATATCGGTGTCAGTATTGGCATTGCCATGGTGCCACGGCACGGCGCCACGGCGGACGACATCATTCGCAACGCCGACATCGCGCTCTATCAGGCCAAGAGCGAGGGCCGCGGCATCCCGATCGTTTTTCAAAGCGAGTTTGAGCAGAAGGCCAATGCGCGGCGGCGCCTGGAGGTCGACCTCAAAACCGCTATCAACGAGGGGCAGCTCGAACTGTACTACCAGCCGATTATCAGCTTGGCGTCGCGAGACATCGTGGCGTGCGAGGCGCTGATGCGGTGGCGCCATCCGGATCGGGGATTTATTTCGCCGGCCGAATTCATACCACTTGCCGAAGAAACCGGACTTATTCGCGCGCTCGGAAAATTTGCCATACGTCATGCCTGCCGGGATGCGTCGGCGTGGCCGGGTTCACTTAAGGTCGCCATCAATTTATCCGCCGCGCAGTTCACGTCATTCGATTTGGTAACCGACGTACTCGCAGCTCTTGCTGAAACAGGGCTGGCGCCAAACCGGCTGGAGTTTGAAGTCACCGAGTCTCTGCTGCTGCGCGATGAATCGAAGACCCATGAGATACTGCACAAGCTCCGCGACATGGGTGTTTCGATCGCGCTCGACGATTTCGGCACGGGCTACGCCTCGCTCAGCTACCTGACGCGGTTTCCGTTCGACAAAATCAAAATCGACCAGACATTCGTCAGGGATTTGCCGGACCGTCCGGATTGTGTGGCGATCGTTCGCGCTGTGGCAGCACTGGCCGCCAATCTCGGCATGACGACAGTGGCCGAGGGCATAGAAACCGAGCGCCATCTGCAATTGGTGGAGGAAGCCGGTTGCGACCTGGGGCAAGGCTACCTGTTCTGCCGGCCGGTGCCGAATGCTGATTTCCTGGCATTCATCGGCCGTTCCGCCCCCGTGACGTCGCTTGCCCAAGCATCTTGAGCCGGGAAAGCGTGCCTGACGCCATTTCCGGCCTTGGTCCTAGGCCAGCCGGAATGCGCAATTTCATCATAGCGTTGGAAGTCTTAGTGCAATTGCAGCCTTAGCTTGGAAAGGTCGGTCCGGTCCTCTATATTGCGGCCGGCAAGCGACGTTGGGGGAAGCAAGCCGCAACCGTCTGGGCTGTTCGTCAGCCTAGCTAAGGTGCTCGTGTCGACCGGGTGCCGGTGGTGTGTCGCGTGCTGATCCGGGCAGCCGGCGTGGGGATGTGTGGGAGTTCGATCGAGATGAGATGCAATCCCTGGCGGTGGCTTTGGGGCCTCATTCCCGTCGTTATGCTGAGTTGGATCACGTTCCATCTTGAGCAGAACAATATCGAAAGCGACCTCAAGGCGCGGTCGACGGAGGCGCTTGATCGGGCCGGCCTCGGCTGGGCGGCATCCTCATTCTCGGGCCGCGACGGCCTGCTGACCGGCAAAGCCGCCGATGAAGCAGAACCAAAAAGTGCCGCCGATCTTGTCCGCAAGGTGTGGGGCGTCAGGGTCGTCGATAGCCGGACAGATCTCATCGAAAAACTCGACACCTATCTTTGGTCAGCAGCCCGTGAAGGCAAGCTCGTCAAATTGACGGGCTTCGTGCCGGGCGAGCAGACGCGCCGCGCGGTCCTCAATGCCGCCAAGTCGCGCTTTCCGGGCGCGCGCATCGAAGACGGCATGCAGCTCGCGCGCGGCGCGCCGCAGCGAGACGTGTTTCTGGCCGGTGTTGGTTTCGGGCTAAAGCAGCTTGCTGCTCTCAAGGCCGGCCGTGTCGAACTCGCCGGCACCGACTTCTCGATCGCCGGCCAGGCCCCTGACGTTGCCGCCTTTCGCGCCGTCCGGTCCGAAGTCACCAACAAACTGCCAAAAGGCATCAAGCTGGTAGCGGAGAAAATTACCGGCCCCGTCATCGACGACTATCTCTGGCGCGCCGTGCTCGGACCGAAACTCGTCGTGTTGTCCGGATACGTGCCGAACGAAGCAGTGCGCGAAAAGCTGTTTGGTGAAGCAAAGCGGCTGTTTCCGCGATCCGCCGTCGTCGACCGCCAGGAAGTCGGCAATGGTGCGCCGGACGGCTTTGAAACGGCGGCCGGTCTTGGCCTCGAGCAGCTCTACCAGTTGCAGGAGGGGACGGCGACGATCGATGGCCGCCGCTTCTCGCTCGTCGGCCGCGCCGAAGACGAACCGACGGCTGAAGCTGCGCGACAGGCGATCCGCACGCGCGCGCCGGCCTCGCTGACATCGACGTCCGACATTACAGCGCCGTCCTCGCCCGCGCCCACGGCTGCACCAACACCGCTGCCTCAGGCCTCGGGTCCCTATGAAGCACTTGCCGAATTGAACGGTGGTGTCCTCATCCTCAAGGGCGTCGTGCCGGATGATGCCACGCGCGTCGCGATCGTCGTCGCCGTTCGCGGCAAGATGCCGGACCGGACCGTCAAAGACGAACTGCAAATTCGCGCTGGCGCGCCGAATGGCTGGCAGGCCTGCTGGCTGGCTGGGCTTTCCGGCCTGCCACGATTGTCGGCTGGAGAAGTGCGCATATCCGATCTCTCAGTCGCCCTCGCCGGGCAGACCGATGACGATACGGTTGCCGCGGCGGTGCCCGGTGAAGTCCGCCAAGCCGCCAGCCAGAACTGTGCGACGACCGCCAATGTCCGAAGCACGGGTCGCGTTCAAGCGGATGCCCGTCGCAAGGCCGAAGAGGCAGACGCCAAACGCAAGGCCGACGAGGAAGCCCGCCGGCTTGCCGAAGACGAGCGAAAGCGCACGGCGCGTCAGGCCGAAGCCAACCGTTGCCAGACGCTGCTGACCAGTGCCGCCTCCGAAGGCGTCATTCTGTTCCAACGCGCCAATGCCGATCTCGATAACAAGAGCCGGCCAACGCTCGATCAGGTCGCGAAGATTGCCAACCAGTGTCCGGGCTTCAAGATCAGCATCGAGGGCCATACGGATTCGGAAGGCATTCCGGAACGCAACCGGCCTTTGTCCGAGCGCCGCGCCAAAGCTGTTGCCGATTATCTGGCCGCGGCAGGGGTGGACGCGGCACGGCTCAGTTCGGTCGGCTTCGGCGCCGACGATCCGGTCGCCGACAATGAATCCGCCGAGGGCCGCGCCAAAAACCGGCGCATCGAATTCGAAGTGGTCGCCGATTAATCGCAATTTGGGCGGCCTGCACGTGGGCCGCTGAACGAGACACGAGGAGCCGACGATGGATTATCTTCTGGCGCAACTCATCTGGTATGTCCTGCTGGCATTGCTGATCGGCCTGTTCGTCGGGTGGGTCTCTTGCGGCGAGGTCGAGGAGTGAGCGGATCGATGTCGATGTTGTGCGATTGCGTTCGCCTGGGAGTTAGTCGATGAGCACTTTGGCGTTGCAGATTTTTCTTCTGCTGTTGTCGGCATTCCTGGTCGGCTGCATGCTCGGCTGCCTATTGCGCCGGGCTTTCTTTGCCAACAGTTATCAGCAAAGCGAGCGTACGCCTGCCGCCGCGGTGACGAATGTCCCGGCACCAGTCAGCGTCCGGCCGGCAACCGCCGAGTCTGCCCGATTCGAGCGGGCGTTGACCGGCGGCGAGACGACGGCCGCGTCGCGTGCCCGCCAGGAACCGGAAGTCGAAGTCCGGCCGCGGCCCGTTACCGTTCCGGCCGTGTCCGCTCCAACGCTGCAGCAATCAACACCAGTTGTCGAACGGCCAAAGGTTGTTGCGGTTCCGGACGAACCGACCCCACCACCGGCGATCGTGCGTCCGCCGGTTGTTGAGGCAGCGCCAACGCCCGAACCCGTTGTCGTTGCGCCGCCACCACCACCGCCGCCGGTACCGCCTGTTGCGGTCACGCCGCCGCCCGCTGCTCCGGCTCCACCCGCTCCCGCGCAGGTTGTCGAACCGGCCCGGATGGATTTTCCGCTGTCGATTTCAATTCCGCCACCGGTCGAGATCGCAAAGCCCGATCCGGTGCCCCAGCCTGCTGCGCCGGTAACGGCTGCGGCCATCGCCGCGGCGGCGGCCGCCGCCGCCG
>JANORU010000081.1:0-3203 GCA_031415475.1 Hyphomicrobium sp. | reverse complement strand
TCGTTTTTTCGGCGCTCGCTGCTGGCTTGGCGCTTGCCGCCCCGGCCGCCGAGGCCGGCGCTTTCAAAGCGAAGCGTTCAGCGATTTCCGCCGGACACACCTATGTCATCACAGTCTCGCACGATCGCGCCTGGCGCCGCCGGAACTGGCACCGGCACAACGGCGACACGGTCGTCGACGCGCCGTTCACTTACGTTGAGACAGGTTATCGCCGGCGGGTCGCCGTCGATGCGCCGTTCACCGCCGTTCGGGTTGGCCGCCGGGGCGTCTGGGTGCGGGCACCGTTCGTCAATCTTTTCGTCCCGCGCTGAGCCTAATGGGGGTTTTGACGGCGGGCCACGGTCCGTCGTTCACGATCCTCGACATATTTTCACCAACCCGGCATGATGGCCATCTAAAGGGTGGGGCGGGTTGCAATCATCAGGTGAGTTCCGGGAGGCGTTTTGTGTTCAACCGTTCGAGTAATGACCCCAGCATTCCAAAGCCTCCGGTGCCGCCGGTTCCTGCCATGGGTGCCATGACGACCGCACCCGCGCCACGCCCTGGCGGCTCGTCGTTCGACCGGGCGGCAGCAACGTCCGGCGCGTCGGTGATCGGCACCGACCTGACGATTGTCGGCGAAAAAATCACCATCATTTCCCAGAACAAGCTGACCATCGACGGCGATGTCCACGGCGATATCAATGGCCGCCAGATCATCATCGGCGAAGAGGGCTCGGTCATCGGCACCGTATCCGGTGAGACCGTTGAAGTTCGAGGCGGCGTCAAGGGCGCACTGCGCGGCCAGCAGGTCATTCTCCACCCGACCGCACAGGTCGAGGGCGACATCACCCATCAAACTTTGGCGATTTCGGAAGGCGCGCAGTTCGACGGCCGCGTCCGCCGCGCCAAAGACGCCAGCGAACTGCAGCCGAGCCTCGACGTCAGCGCGTTCGAAAAGATCCGCCTCGCGGCCCTGTCGAACGGCGGCGGCTGACACTTACAACTTTAGAATGCTGTACTCTGCGACGAGCCGGTGCGTATCGCCCGGCTCGATCGTTTTTGTACCACCCCGCGCGTTGGCGGTTTCGACGCACACAAACGTGCGCTCCGATCCCGGCGGCACATCACCGAGGCGGGCCGCTTTTTCGCTCCAGGGATTCCAAACCACCGTCGTCGTACTTCCCTGCTTGGCAATGCGGAGGATGCGCTTGAGCCCGGGGTCGCGAATTTCGCAGGCCGGACCGTTATCGGCATAAACCCGGTCGATTTCGCTAGCGATCGTGATCGGACCCGATTGCGTGGCCCATGCATGGCCGCACAGCTGGTCCTCGAACTTGCAGCCCTCGAGGCCGGTGATCTGAACCTTGGCGATATCGCTGATGCTGAAATAGGCATGCAGGGCTTCACTGACCCTAACCGGGTGGTCCGACCTATTGTCCGTGGTGAGAGCGAGCCGCAGCGATTGCCCGACCCACACGTCAAGCCGGACCGCGACGTTGGCCCAGGCTGCATAGGTTTGGCCGACAGGCGCATCGCATGTGAGTGACAGCGATGCACGGCCGTCTTCGAGACCGGACCCGTCAACCTGCCAGTCCGCCGTGCGCGCAAACCCATGCGCTGGCAGTCCGTCGCGCGAGGCAGGGCCGAACCATGGCCAGCAGATCGGAACGCCGCCGCGCGCCGGCTTTACCGCGTAGAGCCGCGCCATCGGCGACAGCCAGAACACCGGCTCTGATCCAGCCGGCCGCCAATCGAGGAGCTGCGCACCTTTGAGTGCCAGCGTCGCCGTGCCGTGCGGCGTTGTGATGTTCGCAACTCTGCCGCCGAGCGCGCTGTCAACGAACCGGATGGCCGGCGGCCGGCCGAACCGCTCATTAAGTTCGGCCGTGGTGTCCGTAACGGGGCCCGTCATGACATCCAATCAACAGCCGTTCGATCAGAAGCCGCGCCGGCCGGTGATCCCGGATTCGATGCAGGTCTGTTGCACGCGGATATCGCGGCCTACCAAGGCGCACAGCTGGCGCTTGGAATTGGGATTGTTGCGGATCTCGGCGAACGAGACCTTGAACCCATAGGCCGCTGCCACTCTCGCGAGTTGCTCTTCCTGGCAATAGGGTGTTGCCAGTGGGTTGCCTTGAACGATCTGGTAGCCATCGCGGCACACTATTTTGGCGCTCGCTTGCGAGGCAGGCAGCACCAAAAGGAGTGCAAGAGACATCTGTAAAGTCCGGGTCATGTGGGCTCTCCATGTGACACGCAAGTTTGAACTTCAGTATATACGATTGATCGACGGATTGGGGTGCATTCCGGCCCGCTGTGCATGGACGGGAAGCGTACGTTTGTCACAAAGTGTTGACTTGGAGCGAGCCCTCCTCCAATCGGGCTTTGGGGACGTTATGGGGATGACACATGCTCTACGGCTATGATCTCAACGGCGGCAGCCTGGTAAAGCGCGAAGGACTAGCGGCCGCCTCGCCGGCGGCTGTCTGGTTCGACCTTGTCGATCCGACCGCAGAGGAAGAAGCCTGGGTCGAAGGCTTGCTGAAGATCGACGTCCCGACCCGCGCCGAAGTCCGCGAGATCGAAGCGTCGAGCCGGTTCTATGAAGAAAGCGGCGCCACCGTCATGACCGCGTTCATCCTGCATAGTACAGAGCAGCAGACGCCGGCCACCTCGACGCTGACCTTCATTCTCACGGGCGACAAGCTGGTTACGGTGCGCTACTCCGAGCCAAAAGCCTTTCCGATGTTCGCACAGCGCGCGGCACTGGGCTCCGTCCCCTGTGGATCGGGACCGGCCATCATGGCCGGCATACTCGAGACGGTCATCCAGCGCATGGCCGATTTTATCGAACGCATCCAAGACTCAGCCGACAAGCTGGCGCATGGCATCTTCAGTTTGAAGTCGGAGCGGCGCGACAGCACCCGCCGGCTCGACGTGCTGTTGCGCAACATCGGCAAGGAAGGCGATGCGGTGGCGAGGGCACTTGAAAGTGCGACCTCGCTCGACCGGCTGCTCCACTACTTCAAGAGCACGGCAACTGAGCGCAATGCCGATGCCAAGGTTCTGCATCGTATCGATGTTGCCCAGAAAGACATCCAATCGCTGATGGAACACACGCGGTTCCTGACCACCAGGACCAGCTTCCTGCTGGAGGCCACGCTCGGCACCATCGCCAACGAGCAGAACCAGATCATCAAATTGTTCTCGGTGATGGCCGT
>JANORU010000080.1:0-8089 GCA_031415475.1 Hyphomicrobium sp. | reverse complement strand
CATCTGGGCGCATCGAACCTTCTTGGACAGTTCTCCGACGCTCATGTCTCGCGTCTCGGCGCGGTAACGGCACTCTCGCTCACCGCTCCGCCACTCGGGCCGGTGCAAGCGCTGGCCAAGCGCGTATTCGATGTGTCGGTGGCGACTGTTGCGCTTGTTCTTTTGAGCCCGCTGTTTGCAGCGATCGCGCTGGCTGTCTCGCTTGAGTCGCCGGGGCCGGTGTTCTTCCGTCAACGCCGGCGCGGCTATCGCTCGGCTGAATTCCGTATCTGGAAGTTCCGCACCATGTCGACGCTCGACGATGGCGACGTGATTGTCCAGGCAAGCGCCAACGATGCGCGCGTGACGCGGGTTGGCCGATTTCTGCGCCGCTTCAATTTCGACGAGCTGCCGCAACTTTTCAACGTGTTCAGCGGAGAGATGTCGCTGGTTGGGCCGCGTCCGCACGCGGTTGCCCACGACAAGATATTCGAACAGCGCATCCTGTCCTATCCGCGCCGGCTCAATGTTCTGCCGGGGATCACTGGATGGGCGCAAGTCAACGGCCATCGCGGCCGCACTGAGACAGACGACGCGATGCGGGCGCGGGTCGATTATGATCTCTACTACATCGACAACTGGTCGATCCTATTCGATCTCTACATTCTGGCGCTGACTGTGCTGTCGCCGCGCGCGTATCGCAACGCGCATTGAACTTCGTGCCTAGCGCCGGCGGCGGCGTTCAGTTTTCCCGGAACGTGCGTGACAGCGCATTGGCCAGCGGCTTCAAGAGATAGCTCAAGATCGACCGCGACCTTGTCTCGATAAACACCTCGGCCGGCATACCGGGTACCAAGGCGTGGCCCTTGCCGATGCGGGCGATCTCTTCCGAACTGATTTCGACGATCGCCGAGAAGTAGCTGCGGCCGTCCTTGTCGGTCAGTTGGGCCGGCGAAACGCTCTTGACCTGCCCCTGCAGGCGGGGCGTCAACGCCGCGCTGAAAGCCGGGAACTGGACGCTCGCCGTTTGGGTCTCGTGGACCTTGTCGATATCCTGGGTCTGCAATTGCGCCTCGACGATCAGGCGGGCGCCGTCGGGAACGATTTGCAGGAGGGGGCTTGCCGGTGTGATGACGCCGCCTTCGGTATGAACCGTCAAGCCATGGACGAAGCCGTTGACGGGTGAGCGCACGTCAGTGCGTGCCAACGTGTCAGCCAAGGCCTTGTGGGTTTCGAGCTGCTCGGCAAGGCGCCCTTCCGCGGTTTTCAAGTCATCGGCAACTTGGCTCAGATATTCCTTGTCGACCTGGGCAGCGCGCAGCTCAGACTCGGCGAGTGCGCTGTTGATTTTCGCCAGTTCCGCCATCAGCCGGCCGGTCTCGCCTTCAAGCCGCGCACTCTCGCGCTGCAAGGGTGCAATCCGCTGCTGGTTGACGAAGCCCTTGTCAAAAAGTGGCTGGACCGAGGCCAGTTCCTTTTCGTTGATGGTTCGCTGCTTCTTGGTGGCGGCCAACTGCGCGTTGAGACCCTGGGTTTCGCCTTGAAGTTGGGTCAGGCGCTCGGTGAGCATCGATTGCTGGCCAAGCTGGGTGGTGCGCCGGGCAAGAAACAGCGATTTTTGGGACTCGATAATTTTTGCGATGTCGGGGTTGAATGGGTCGACCCCGGCTGGCAGTTGATAGTCGGATTGGCCACTTCTTTCAGCTTCCAGCCGGGTGCGCTGGATTAGGAAGTCCTGAAGCCGGGAGTTGGTGACGGCGAGACTGGCGCGGGCTTGGGTGCTATCGAGCGTGACCAGCACATCGCCCGCTTTCACGCGGTCGCCGTTCTTGACCAAGATTTTCGAGACGATGCCACCGTCGAGGTGTTGCACGGTTTTGTAGTTGCCCTCAACCGTGACGCTACCGGGCGCAACCACAGCGCCATTGATCGAAACGAGCGCCAGAAACGCGATCAAGCCGCCAAACATCCAGACGACGACACGCATCCCGAACCGCACCCAGGATTCGGTGTCGAGCCAATCGCCGCTGGTTGCCGGGGCGCTTGCGAGTGCCAACAACTTCATGCCGGCGCGCCTCGTGGCTGCGCATCAGGCGTCGGCGCCTGGAACATTTTCAAGACCTCTTGGCGCGGGCCGAAGGCGCGCTGCGTGCCGCGTTCGAGGTACAGCAGCAGATCGGCTTTGCCGATCGCCTGCACGCGATGGGAGACAAGCACCACGGCCTGGCCGCGGCTTCGCATACCGTCGATCGCTGACGAGAGCGCTTCGTCACCCGCCCGGTCGAGGTTCGAATTGGGCTCGTCAAGCACGACGAGTGCAGGATCGCGGAACAACGCTCTAGCAAGCGCGATGCGCTGGCGCTGGCCGGCCGAGAGATATGCGCCAAAAGCTCCGAGCTGGGTGTCGTAGCCGTGCGGCAACTGGAGAATGAGATCGTGGGCATGGGCTTGCTGCGCGGCTTCAACGATTTCATCGTCGTTGGCATCGGCTTGGAAGCGGGCAATGTTTTCGCGCACCGTGCCGGCAAACAGGCCGACGTTCTGTGGCAGGTAGCCAATGTGCTTGCCGAGCGCTTCCGGGTCCCATTGATCGAGCCGCGCGCCATCGAGCTTGATGGTGCCGGAGAGTGCCGGCCAAAGATTGACAAGGGTTCGAACGAGTGTCGATTTTCCCGATGCGCTCGGACCGATGACAGCCAGCATCTGGCCTGGAGCGACCGCAAACGTGACGCCCGCCAGGATCAGGTGGCGGGAATCCGGAGAGGCGACGCGGAGTTGTTCAACGTGCAAATGACCTTGTGGTGCCGGCAGCGCGGTTTTTTGCGGCGGCTCGGGTTCGGCCGCCAGGAGTTCCGAAAGTTTGTCGTAGCTCTCGCGTGCCTTGAGGAAATTGCGCCACTGGCCAATCGCCTGTTCGACCGGCGCCAGTGCGCGGCCGAAAATGATGGTCGCAGCAATGATCGAACCCGGCGAGATTTCGCCGCCGACAGCCAATGCGGCGCCGATCGCGAGCATGAGTGATTGCAGCAGCAGTTTCAGCGATTTCGATGCAGCCGAGAGTCCGCCGAGGGTGTCAGACGTCTTGATCTGCCAGGCGAGAGATTGGCCGTTGGCATCGTGCCAGCGGGTGCGATAGGCGCTCGCCATGCCCATCGACAACAGGGCTTCGGCATTGCGCTGGCCTGTCTCGGCAAAATCGAGGCTGGTTGCCGCGGCTTTTCCGGCTTCCTGCAAGGGCGCGCGGCTGCGGGTTTCACTGATCCAGGCGAGTGCGATGAGAATACTGCCGCCGACGATGGCCGACACGCCGAGCACCCAATGGACCATGAAGATCACGAGCAGATAAATTGGCGTCCATGGCGCGTCGAACAGCGTGATGGGCCCCAGGCCGCCAAGGAATTGGCGCAAGCTGTCGAGTTCGCGCAAGGGGGCGGCATTCGGAGCCGGCGAAAGAATACTGCGACTGAGCGAGGCCCGGAAAATCCGGTCGGCCATGCGCCCGTCGATCTCAGTGCCGATACGCACGATGACGCGCGAGCGGACAAGCTCGAGGATGCCAACGATGCCGTACAGTGCCGTCGTCAGCGCCGCCAACGCGACAAGAGTAGGCATGCTGCCCGAGGTCATGACGCGGTCGTAGACCTGCAACATGAACAGCGGGCCGGTGAGCATCAGTAGGTTGATGATCAAGCTGAAGAGGGCGGTTGCCATGAACGGCCGGCGGCTGGCGGTGATGGCATCCCACAGTTCGCCGTGCGGAGATTTGAGTTTTGGCGAGATTCGCCGGGCCGGCTCGTGGGCCCGCATGGCGATTGCCGCCTTCGCGGCACCGATTGGGGCGTCTGCGATGGCGGCGCGGCGCGGTGGGCGGGAACTGGCCGGTACCGGAGGCCGCGCGTCCGTTCCGGTCCCCGGTTTGACGATTTTCGATTTGCGGACACTCGGCTCGCCAATCGGTGGCAGGTCCGCGTCCTGGTTCTCAAATATGCTCAGCCCACCCGGTCCCGCCGGTATCATCGGCTCGTCCGACCCGGCCGGGCGCACGGTGATGTTGGGGCCGGCGTCTTTCAGCAATTCCTCAAGCCGCCGTAACGCCGCGTCTTGGCGGGCGCGGTCTGGATCGTCATGACTTGGATTTGTGCGGGCCAAGGACGGACTGGACGCCTTACGGATCAACGGCTCAAGCCGGAGCAGCTCATCGGGCATGCCTCGGCGGCGCCCCGGATCAGTCCGCTGCGCCTTTGGATTTGACCCAAAGAGCGTGAGTATTCGATTAACTGGCTGTGCCGTTCGGGAACAGATTGGGGAACAAGCGAAATTAATTGCAATTGGAGCGACCGGCTTAAACGGTCATTATCCAATTCCCGCAACGATGTCTGAGACTTGTAAACTATGCGTCAGTCTAGGAGTTAACTATGCGTAAACCCGTTCTGAAGGCTCTCGTCTCAGCAGCTTTGATGGCGCTGGGCGTTGTCTCGATTGCCGCCGCCGCCGAAGCCGGCCACCGCCGTCTTCACTCTGGATGGGGTCATGTCCAAACCGTCGTCCATCACGGCTACTATCCGCGCTATCACCACGTTTATCGGACGCACTATGTGACCGATCCGTACGCCTATCGCTATCAACCGCGTGGCTACTATCCCTCTTACAACTCGGCCTATTGGCAGCCGGCTTACAAAGTGCGCAGCCGCAAGCGCTACGGTTATGCGCAGCCGGCTTACTATCAGGCCTGGGGCTATCCGGTTGACGGCTACCGTCATACAAGCTGGCGCGCCGCGTATTATAGCCGCCACCACTGGGGCCACCGGTAAGCTCTGAAACGATCACAAGTTTGCAGCCGGGCAACGCCTAAAAAGCGTTGTCCGGCTTTGCTTTGCCGGCTTTGCGGCGCGTTCAGGCCGCATTCATGTGAAATGCCGTTTTCTAGTCTCAAGAGCGCGAGTCTGGTGTGCTCGATCAGGGATATCGGATGCCATGCGCTGCGTGGCACCAGAATGGGAGACGACAATGCTCAAGAAGATCATGGCGCCGGTGCTGGCGACGATGATGGCCTTCACGGCCGTTGCCGCGAGCTATGAACCGGCTGAAGCCGGCAATCGCCACCGTGGCCGCGGTGTCGCCGTTGGTGTCGCCGCCGGTATCATCGGTCTTGGCATTCTAGGTGCCGCCGCCAATGCGGGCCGCCATCGCAGCGACGTCGAGTATGACGACTATGATGATCGCGAGTGCTATCGCGGTCCGGAACAGTGCGGTTGGACCAACCGCCGCTGCTTCGAGAACAGCTGGGGCGAACGGGTCTGCCGTGGTGGCCGCTGGACCTGCTGGCGCGACACGGTTTGCGAGTAAGCCCTCTGAATTGAAGGGTTTGGGCGGTGCCGGTTTCCGGGACCGCCCATTTCCGTGCAAGTCCCTGTGGACAAGCTGAAAATCCCCTTTCCCATGGCGGCGCGCCGTGTCCCGAATCACACGGTCGCTGGGAGAGGTGCAAAGCCGGCGGGTCCTGGCATGGCGCGGGGCTGCCGGGGCTGGTAGACCGAAACAGGATTTCTAAGGGGTGGTTATGGCGACGGCGTTCCGGACTGGCAGTTTTGCAGCTTTGCTCGTGGTGGCGACGGTGTCGCTCGCGGGCGCTCAAGCGGCTCATGCCCAGTCGTCCATGGCGCAGTCGTCCATGCCGGCTCTTTGGACCGGATTTTACGTCGGTGGCACGGTTGGCTATGGCGAGACCGATAACGTCGCCACCTTCGAGCCAAGTGGCGCTGCCTATGGATTCTACGGCGGCTACAATCACGCATTCGGGCCGTGGGTTGCCGGCATCGAAGTCGATTACACATGGGCGGATATCAGCGACTCGGCACGCATCGGTGCCGACCGGGTGACGCTTGAAGTCGACAATCTCGGCAGCGTTCGCGGCCGTCTCGGCTACGCCTTCGACAAGGCGCTCATTTACGCTACTGCCGGTTATGCCTGGGGAGACGCCGGAACCAACGGCGTTGTCGGCGGCGTCCGCTTCAGCCGCGAAACCGATTTCGACGGCTTCGTTGTTGGCGGTGGGCTTGAATACAAGTTCGCGCCCAACGTCAGCGGCCGCATCGAAGGCTTGCACTATTCGCTCGGGCCGGACAGCAATGGTCAGGACGTCGACGATCTCGATGCCACGGTTGTGCGCGGCGGCCTGACGTTCCATTTCAACGGCAATTGATCCAAAACTGCGCCGCGATATCCTTACCGAGCTCGCGCGCGCGCCGTTGCGATCCAATGTAACGAGATCGCAGCCGCATTCGAGACGTTGAGGCTGGCGAGCGTATCGCTCGTCGCAATGCGCACCAGCCGGTCGCAATTTTCAGCCGTCAATTGCCGCAAGCCCTTGCCTTCGGCACCGAGCACGAGGCCAATGGTGCCAGTGAAGACCTCATCCTCAAGCGTATCTGCGGCGCTGCCATCGAGCCCGATCAGCTTGACGCCCATGCCCTTCAACTCATCCATGGCGCGCGCCAGATTTTGAACGAGCGCGATCGGCACGAGTTCGAGAGCACCCGACGCAGATTTCGCCAGCGTGCCGTTGAGTGGCGGGCTATGCCGGCGCGTCATGACAATACCGGCCGCACCAAACGCGGCTGCAGAGCGCAAGATCGCACCGCCATTATGTGGATCGGTGATCTGATCGAACAGAATGAGCGGACCACCGGTGACCGCGCGCTCGGCGAGTTCGGCGAGCTCGGGCTCGGGCAAGTGCCCGGTCTCGAGCATCATGCCCTGGTGGACCGTGTCGGCACCGAGAATGCGATCGAGCTCTTTCGGCAGGACGCGTTCGACAGTTATGCCGCGCTTGGCAATCAACTCCGCCAGCCGCCGCTCGCCATTCTCCGTCAGAGCAAGTTTCTTGATGACGCGCGCGTCATTGGCGAGCGCCGCTTCGACGGCATGGGCGCCGAACAAGCGCACGGTGTCATCGTCAATCGGCTCGGGTGGCGCCGCCGGGCGTTGCGGACGGTGCTTGGTCCACGGTTTGCCGCCATGCGCGCCATACGGTTTGCGGCCGGATTTATCCCACGGCCGGCGCGTCTCTGGGGGCTTGTCGGTCATGGGGATACGGGGGCTCGGCAACGGCTGAAAGGGTTGGGACGACACACCTAACCTGTGCCGGGCCTGGGGCCAAGCGTGGCGGATTTCCATTTGACAGCCGGGTGCGTGATCTGGATAAGCACGTCTGCCCTGACGCAACCACCGCGCGGGGCACTTTCGTTTGGGGGCCGTGCGGGTGCGCGGTTGCCTTAAGCGGTGTGGAGAGGTGCCCGAGTGGTTAAAGGGGACGGACTGTAAATCCGTTGGCTTAGCCTACGCTGGTTCGAAACCAGCCCTCTCCACCATTTTCTCATGAGTAGAGCGCAAGTTGTGTGCTGCCGGCGGCAAGGACTGTCGCCGTATACAAGTTTTTACAAATTATTGTATACGCTTAGGCATGAAAAATATCCCGCTCAACTTTCTGACGCTGTATGCCGATCTGCAGCAGTCGCTTAGTCACTCGCTCGGGCGTGGAGCAACGATAGCCACGCGCGTCGTGCGCGGCTCGAAACGATTGTATGCCATTGAGCGCGTCGGCGCGACGTACAAACAAAAGTACATCGGCCGGGCGGGCGAAGCCAAAGCGGAAGCGGCCGCAACTCGTATTCGCCGGATCGTTGAAGAAGCAAAGGTTCGCAAAGCAACGATCGCCGCCCTGAAGCGCGCACGTATCGGTGCCCCAGACGCCTATATGGGACGATTGCTCGAAACGATCGCGGAAGCAGGGCTGTTTGAACAGGGAGCTGTCTTGGTGGGCACGGCTGCCTACCAGAACTACCCATGTGTCGTCGGTAAATACTTGACGACTGGCCTGTTGACCCAAGACGCCGACGTTGCCGTTCCGCTGGGCGTGACGCTGTCAGGGTCAATTGAAAATCAAGTCACGTTCGAAGCGATACTCAAGCGTGCCGATCCGACGTTTGAGGCCCGCATGAACAGGGATGAAAAATGGCCCATGGTGTTCGTTTCAGGATCAGGATTCAGCGTCGATGTCTTGACGCCGCTGCGGCGCAAGCCCGGCCCCTTTGCGCTCGGTTCACTTGGC
>JANORU010000079.1:0-4846 GCA_031415475.1 Hyphomicrobium sp. | reverse complement strand
GGGACCAAGGACCGGAAGATGTCGAGATCGCGGACTACCACTAAGGCCACTCACCGCATCAGGCCGCATCCGGGAGAAATCCTGCGCGAGGAATGCCTGCTGCCGCTTGGTTTGAGTGCGCGCCAGTTGGCGAACATTCTTGCCGTGCCCCATAACCGCATCTCCGATCTGGCGCGCGAGAAGCGCGCCATGACCGCAGACACAGCACTCAGACTTGCCCAGCATTTTGGAACGACGGCGCAGTTCTGGCTCAATCTGCAAACCTCCCATGACCTCTCAAAGGCGGAAGCGGCAACCGACTATTCCGGAATTCCAAGCCGCGCAGCGTAATTTCACCGACGGATATGCAGTAGAACCGCAACCGGTCGGTCACTCGCCATCAATAAAGCAGCAGAACCCCGAGCAGGCAGCAGGCCATGCCGAAGCGGTAGAAGTTGCGTTCGTTCTGCCACAGCCAGGTGACGAACCGGCGCGGCATTTCCAGCCAGTCGATATCGGCGAGCGAAGAGAGCGAAAGGCCGAGAACAAGGCCGAGCACGAGCGAGGCGTAGTCGAGCGGCAGCGCGCCGCCTTCTGTTGGATCGACCCAGAGGCCGAGCCCATTGAGAGCGAGCGCAAGGGCGCCGGAAATCAATAGTCCGAGCGCCAAGAGCGACAGAAAATTGAGTGACACGCGCATCGGAAAATCCTCACGGCCAGTTTGCAATCAGCGTGCATCCGCCCGCAGGCGGCGCAATGTTCGACGAGTTTTTTGAGACGCTACGCGATGGACTTTAACAACTCGTCAACCAACTTTATTTCGCTGCCGGCACATGCAGCGGCTCAGCGGCGATGTAATTTGACAGGTCACAATTCGAAGCGCACACTTCTCGCATCCTTCGAAGGGAGGTCTATGAAAATGCTTCCACCGGGTAGGTTCACGCCGCGCTGCAAGTGACGCCCTCAGGGCACACCCGCGCGCTGGCAAAAATTCGACAATTTGAACTCGATCGCGAGTTGGTCGGAACACGGGCCTTGAGTGAGAGGCCGTGGTGCCTGATGACGGAGTTATCGGTCAGGAGTGGCGCGGCCTAGGCTGCGCACATGTCCGCCGCTTCGAACCTGGAGCCGTGCAAGACCCACCTCGCAAAACCTGAACCCGATCGGGAGCGGCTCACACGCGAACTGCAAGACGGTCCTTAGAGTTATCGGGGCGCTTGTCGCCACCACACAACTCATCCGGACGCACGATCTTCAGTCGCAACCAGAAGCCCTTGACCCATCGATTGGAGCCCGGACGCAGCCGACGCTGCGGCCGGGCTCTGCGTTTTGACAGGCTGGCGGTCGCGGATGAAACATCCAGCCAAATTCTGCTCCAGTCGCTCCCTCCCGGAGAGCCAAAATCACGTTCGCCTCGTAACTGAAGGGTCACATTGCGAGGAGCCTCATGCGCCGACCCCTAAACCAGCTTTTGTTCAGTCTGCCGGCTGCCCTGCTGATTGGGGCCGGACTTGGCCCGGCCGATGCCGATGTCAAAGCTCCTGAGCCATCGCCGCCCGGCCCGCAGGCTACCTCTGTCGCGCAAACTGCCCGCGATGCCGGCATTCGCTATGGCCAGGCTGGCGGTGCCGCCGCCGTGTGCGAGAATACTCACACGACAGCCAAAGCCGAACAGTTGATCAAAGGCCTGACCAGCGGCGATCTCGACGCGTTCAAGGTGCAGGCCGAAACAGTGCTCTCCGCCTGGAAAAAAACGCTGACCTGCGAAAAGACCGGTGATCCCAATCAATGCCGGCTGATCCATCAGATCAGTTGCAAGGATGCCTACCGGGAAATCGGGCCCGAGGGCGCAGCGCTGCCGGGGCTGATCGAGTATCGAAAGCCTTGATGGCCGGCGATGGTTACTGGGCCGACCGGATAATCGCGCTCAGCCACAGAACGACGTAAGCGGCAAACAACACTTCGAGTGGGCTGCCAGCGGCCGACAGGGTTGGCGCCATCGGCATCTCGGTTCCGAGCCAATGCATGGCAATGGCCAGCATCGCAAGAACCCCGGAAATGAACCAAGCAAAAAGACTGGGTGATGTGGGCATGGTTGGACTCCTGAACTTGGCGCAGCGCGCTTGGGAGTTGCACCGATATCGCATCATGTTAGCCACAGAGACTCATCCAATGCACGAGATGGCTGACATAAACCTTTATTCTGGTGATGCGCAGCGCATGCCTGACGCGATCGCAAAAGTTCGTCCGTTGCTTCAATTTAAGACGCGCGCAAGTTCGGGACAATCCGGCGCGCTGCCTAGGCGAGCGCGCAAGCTGATATCATTGGGCTTGGCCATTGTAAGTGCCGGCGCCGCAACATCGGCTGAGCAACCCAAATCCTCGTTGTTGGCTGTTGTCTCGCTCGAACCGCACGCCTTGTTCGAAAACAAGACACTCGCCGGCTGCGGGTTTCGCGCGACGGCCGAAGGCGAAGGATCCAATGTCTTCGCCGACCTGACAGCCTACCGCGATGGGTCAGAGACCGTGTTTGCTCTGTCGGCCCGCTGGCAAAGTGACGATCGGCAGTCCCGGTCTATTGCGGCAATCCGGCTGACCAATTCCTCGTACACTACTGACAAGGATTTTCCGGCGGTTGTCGAACTTCCAGGGGGCCTGTTCGAAACGCGCGCCAAGCTGCCGGGTTTTGCCGGTGCGAGCTTTATTCAACAGATCATGGTCGAGGGTGGCGACGTCGTGATCACGGACGGCGGCGGCAAGACCGTTCAATTTGCCTTGCCGCGGCCAATGCCGCACAACGTCAGAACGACCTATCTGACATGTGCCGGCGACTTGTTCCGGCCGCAGGACCCTTGAGGCCGCCTTTGCCAACGTCGTCACACCCCACCCAGCAGCTCGCACCTGGTCTATCCGGCCGGGCCTGGGTGATTGTAAGAGACGAGCTGACGGCCCCCGTAATGGGCAGCGGCAGCGAACCTGTTTATGCGACGCCCGCGATGGTGGCCCTGATGGAGGCGGCCGCAGTCGAGGCCGTCGAACGCCACCTTCCAGACGGGCAGATCAGCCTCGGCATCGAGATTTCCGTCGACCATATCGCCGCGACCCCCGTCGGACAAACAATCACGGCAATTGCGCAACTCATTGAAATCGACGGCCGTAAGTTGACTTTTGCCGTCGAGGCGCATGATGGGATCGAAGCCATCGGCCGGGGCCGCCACGTACGCGTGGCCGTCGACCGGGAGCGGTTCGCAAAACGACTCGCGGCGAAGTCCACAGCTCCCGGTTGAATACCCGGATTTCTATCGGCGCGCTTCCGTCTCGCCAGTTCGAGCAGCACTTGGTAGATTTGCCGCGTTCAACCGGAGGGATTCGATGCGCGCGCACGTCATTTTCATATCGGCATTTGCGGCCACCGCAGTCTTTGCAGCGGGCGAGGCGGCCAAAACACCGGCTGGCCCGCCGCCGCCGCCGGTCGCCAAAGTGTGCGACAAGAATCCCAACGGCTTGAGCGTCTCTCGCACCGTCGAAATCGATACGACGGGCGGACCGGGATTCGGCTTTGAGCAGTACAAAGCTCACGACTTCTTGGAGCCAAAAGAGATCGTGCTGACGTTCGACGACGGTCCGCAGGTCAACACGACCAAGGCCGTCCTCGACGCGCTCGACAATCATTGCACCAAGGCGCTGTTCTTCTCGATCGGCAAGATGGCGCTCGGATTGCCGGAGATCTTGCGCGACGTCGCCAAGCGCGGTCACACGATCGGCACGCATACCTGGTCCCATGCCAATATTCGCGGCAAAAAGAATCCGAAAGATGCGATCGACGAAATCGAGCGTGGCTTGAGCGCGGTTGCCCGTGGTCTTGGCCAGCCGGTGTCTCCCTTCTTCCGCTTCCCGTTCCTGCAAGATTCGAAAGAGGCTCTCGAGCACTTGGCGAGCCGCAACATTGCCAGCTTCTCGATGGACATGGACTCCTTCGACTTTAAGTTCAGGAGCCCCGAGCAGCTCGTCAAAGACGTGATGGCCAAGGTCGACAAGAAGGGCAAAGGGATCCTCTTGATGCACGACATACAGCCAGTCACGGCGAAGGCCTTGCCGGCTTTGCTCGATGCTCTTAAGGCGGGCGGCTATAAGATCGTTCAGGTGAAAGCCGCGGCGCCGGCGAAAACGCTGGCCGACTATGATGCCTTGGTGGAAAAGGACGTGAAGGGATTGCCGGCTGCAGGTTCGGACAAACCGACCTCGAGCATCGTCAAAACCGTTCCAAACGCGCCATAGCCAGAGCCCGGCGCCGCATCTGCGGGCAATTAAATGGCACTCGCCACGCTCGCGCCGCTTTTTAACGGCCGAAGAAGGGCTTGTGCGCGCGATTTCGGGGCCAAATTCATGTTGCGAATGGCATTGTCCGCTCTTTTGAGCCTCGTCCTGGCGGCCGGCCTCTCGGCGCCGTTGATGGCTGAGGTCTGCACGCCCGACAAAGTCGGTGCGGCCGTCGATCAGGCGGGGGCGTCACTGCGCGCCTACAACAGCGAAGCGCAACCCAAACTCAGAGAGCGGCTGAAGTCGCTCGCCGACAAAAAAGGTTGGAAAAGCCAGGATGCCGAAGAACAGGCCGTTGAATTGCTTGCGGACGGCAAGGTCGGCGAATTCGACACCCAAGCCAACGACCTCTTGAGCCGCATCGACGTCCTCGGCCGGCCGGGTGCCGACGGCGCGGTTGCCTGCACCAACATTCCGGAAATCACGGCTGCCAGTGCTGAACTGCTGGCCGTCATGAAAACCAAGTCCGCCTATCTTAATCGCAAGCTCGACACCGAACTTGGCGCGCCGGCGGAGATAGCGAAGCCGGCTGCCGAGGTGGCGGAAA
>JANORU010000078.1:0-2917 GCA_031415475.1 Hyphomicrobium sp. | reverse complement strand
GTCGCCTTTTGCGACGGTGGCTCCGGCGATGGTGTCGGTTTTTCGGCACGAAACGGAATGAACGGCGGCGCTGGCTTCGAAGGCACGGCGACTGTAGGGGGAGCTTCGACTTGAACAGGCGGGGGCAATGCTGCCACGGGTTCCGGCGGCGGCTGTGACGTGGCACATCCGCCAAGTACAATCACGTAGGCTGCAATTGCCCAGCGCATTCGCTGCCCCAATGCCGCTAACCCTAGTTGGCGATAGGCCGGGCGGGCAATCGAGAAAGTTATCCCCGCCACCCGGACGTATCGGATACTCGGGAAATGAACAGGAACATCCTCGCCTTTTGGCGGCACGCGTACACACTCACGGCCGGAGAATTCCACCAACTGGACTACGAAGGATTGGAAGCTATGGCCGCCGCAGTGACGCGACGGGAGCGAACACGCTTGCGATTGTGGTTGTGGCGGCACGGGCGGCCGGATTGGACCCTCCATTAGGCGCACCGCTTGGTACACAAATAGGGGCGATATGGTACACAAAAGCACGCCAGATCGGCCGTAAGTCTTTGATATTGCTGCACTACAGCTAGCGCATAGTGTTGCATCCATCCCTTGAGCCAGCGCACGCGCTGTCCGAACCATACACTCCAGACCGCCGGCGCCTCTTCATAGGTTGTCGACGGCAAGATCTCGACCTGCCATCCAGCACGCGCCAACCGCACACCAAGATCAGCATCTTCGGTGACGTTATAGGGATCCCAGCCGCCGACCTCGTCGAGCACAGCTCTTGGAAAATGATTGGACGTCCCGCCAAGGGGAACCGGCAGTGTCAGCCATCTGAGCGCCGGCAGAATGGCATCAAACAGCGCCGAGTATTCGAGCGTGAATTGCCGAGTCAGCCAGTTTTCGTCCGGATTGTCCGTGTTGAGTTGCGCCTGTACGCAGCCAATCTTGCCATTGCCCGCATTGAAAACTGCAAGCGCCCTATGCAGCTGTGCCGGGTCCGGCTGGTCCTCGGCATCGTAGACGACGACATAGGTTCCGCGGGCAAATTGCAGCGCATACATCAGCGCCCTGGGCTTGGTTCGCGGATGACCCGGCGGCACGACGACAACACGCATGTGGACCGGAAGCGGCATCGCCGCCAGTGCGGTGCGGGTTTCGCTGTCGTTGTCTTCAACCGCAAAAATGACATCGAGACGCGACCTCGGATAGTCGATCCGCTCGACGGCCGCTATCAGCGCAGGAAGGACGTCGCGTTCGCGCAGTAGGGGAATGAGGAGGGTGTAGACCGGACGTGATTGATCCACCACGCCTGGAGCCGAGCCGGACGCCGGCCCCGTCTTGGCCGCAACAAATCGAACGAGAGCCACCAGCCGGACTAGTACGACCAGAAAAAACAGCGGCGCGAGCGCCGCGAACATCAGGGTCAGTGCAATGCCTGGAGCGGCGAGCCACCCAGCGGCAATGGCGCCAATCAAAACCGCCAGCGCCAGCCGCTGCCAACCCCACGCAAGTTTCGCCGCCGAGAATTCCGGCCGCTGCCGGGCCAAGGCGTTGGCCCAATCGGAATCGAGGACAACAGCTCTTTCAGTGACAGGTGCCTGAACGCCGTCAAAATCCGATTCAAGACCTGATTGCCGAGCTTCTAGGTTCGACATACCCCCGCAACCTGTGTCACCCGCCCCAAACAATCATTGTGCGCAGGAAATTGCGTATTGACTAGAGCTGAAGCCGCGCTACCCAAGAGCACCACGTCGATTTAGGACAACACAGGTTGTTGACCGGCCCTATGATGCGCTTACGCAATCGATCAAAGGCGAAGTCCTTTCAACGATTTGGACGTGCTCTGGCAGCCGTTGTCGCTTTCGTTCTCGCCAGCACGCATGCGATCGCCCAACAGCCAGAGACCGAACCCGCCACCGGACAAGCTGCACCAGCGGCCGACCCAGCAACGCGCCGCGTGGTCATCCGATTTCTGACCGAAGGCGATTTTCCACCCTTCAACTATCTCGACGAAGACGGCGTGCTAACCGGCTTCAATGTCGATCTCGCGCGCGCCGTTTGCGCGGAATTGAGCGCCGCCTGCGATATCAAGGTCAGGCCGTGGGACGAACTCTTCCTCGGCCTCAAGCGCGGTGAGGCCGACGCCGTCATCGCCGGCCATGCGGTGACTGACAAGGCGCTGGCCGAGATCGGCTTCACGGATCGATATTTCCACACGCCCGGCCGGTTTGCCGCCAAGACGACGAGCCCCCAACTCAGCATCGATCCGGACGGGCTCGACGGCGCCCGCGTTGGCGTCGTCAAAGGAAGCCCGCACGAGGCCTACTTGAAGGCCTTCTTCCGCGATAGCCGGATCGAGACCTTTGAGAATGCCGAACTCGCCCGCGAAGCACTGCAGCAAGGCAAAGTCAGCCTGATCTTCGACGATGGCTTGAGCCTCGCCTTCTGGATCAATGGAACGCTGTCGCGCCAATGCTGCGAGTTGAGAGGCGGCGCCTATCTCGAACCCAAGTACTTCGGCGACGGGCTGGCGATCGCAGTCGGCAAAGAAGACACTCAGATCCGCATGCTCATCAACGGGGCGCTTCACAAAATCCGACGCAGTGGCCGCTTTGAGGAATTGCTGACGCGCTACTTCCCGCATCGGATCTATTGATGACCGTTTCTGCGGGCCATCCTGCCGCCTCACCGCTGTTGCGCGTCCTTCGCCTCGCAACTGTTGTCGAAGCGAGCGAAGTCAAATCTCTGCTGCTCTCGTTCGCCACCTTCTATTCGATCCTGTGCGGCTACTATCTGATCCGTCCAGTGCGCGACGAACTTGGGGTGTCACTCGGCCCAGGAGCACTTGAGCACCTCTTTATCGTTGTCTTCCTGATCATGCTGGTCGCCGTACCCGTGTTCGGATGGCTGGTGGCAACACTCAAACG
>JANORU010000077.1:0-1798 GCA_031415475.1 Hyphomicrobium sp. | reverse complement strand
GCCGATCTGAGCGCAGCTCCCGACCGTCGCCCAGGTATCGACCATGGTGCCGGATCCGACATGGGCGCCGACGTTGACGAACGACGGCAGCAGCACGGCACCCGGCGCGATGTAGGCCGAGTGGCGGACGATAGCGCCGGGCAAAACGCGGAAACCCGCCGCTTTGAAATCCGCTTCGCCCCAGCCTTCGAACTTCGGCGCCACTTTATCCCAGAAGTATGATCCGGCCGGACCGCCGGAAATGAGGCCCATATCGTTCAGCCGGAACGACAGCAGGACAGCCTTCTTCAGCCACTGATTGACGACCCATTCGCCGCCGGACTTCTCGGCGACCCTGAGTTCGCCCTTGTCGAGCAGTTCGAGCGCCCGCTCAACGCCGTCGCGAACCTCGCCCTTGGTGGCGCTCGAAATGCCGTCCCGGGCCTCCCAGGCGGTGTCGATGACTTTTTGCAGAGCGGCTTGGGACATGACGGAACGGTCCTTTTTTGCGGGCATCGTTGGCGATCTGGCGGCGTGGCCGGGTTGTGGCGGCGAAGCCTCGCTCTGTCAACGCGACGCACTGAAATTGCCACGTTTCCTGGCGTCGCGGCCCTTGTCCACCCTTTGCCCCGGCGTGCACGGCTTTATTCGCGGCCGGACGTTCTCGAACCCAGCGAATCCCCGCAGGATGCCGCCGCTCACGGCGCGCATCCCGCGCTCCCGAGCCGGCCGCGATGGAGACTGAGATATGGCAAAGAGTGCAAGCACCGGCAGCAAAGCCGCCTCGGCGGCGTCCAAAGTCTTGAAGAACAAATCGGCCAGCCCGGCCGAACGGGCGGTCGCGGCGTCGGCGCTGACACAAAAGGGCTCGACCGAAAAGACCAGCGCCCGCGTCGCTTCAAGCGCCGGCAAGATCCTCAAGAGCAAAACCGCGAGCAAAGGCGCTAAGTCCGCCGCTGCTTCGGCCTTGAGCCAGAAGAAGCGGTAGGGTCTCTACTCCAGCGTCGAATTGCCCGGCGCGGGACGACTTGTTCCGCGCCTTTTTTCCTTGGCGTTGCTCAGGCGACTTGAATAAACGTGTGTAGTCTGATACACACCTGGAACGCTGTCCTGGCGGCTTGGCGATGAAAATCGAAACCAACAGCCGCAAAATCATCGCACGCTTAAAGCGAGAAGGCTGGGAGCATGTCGGCTCACAAGGGTCACATCACAAACTCCGGCAGAATGAGACCGGAAAGAGTGTGATTGTACCGCACCCAAAGAAAGACTTGCCGCTCGGCACCGCACGGCAGATCGCCAAGCACGTTGGATGGATCTAGGAGGTCCGGCATGAAACTGTTTTATGGCCTGGTCCATAAGGACAAGAACAGCGCGTTTGGCATTAGCTTTCCAGATCTCGAAGGCTGCTTTTCCGCGGCGGATGAAGAACAGGATGTTCTTGCCGCTGCGCAGCAGGCCTTGGCGCTCTATCTGCAAGACGAAAACGTCGTGGCACAACCGCGCTCGGTGCTTGACCTTCACAAAGACAAGTCGGTGCGCGCTGAATTGGAAGCCGGAGCATTCCTGATCGGAGTGCCACTCATATCCGTCGAACGCAAAGAGCGGTTCAATCTGATGCTGGACCCAGCGCTGGTCGCCGGTGTCGATTTCATTGCCAAAAGTGCTGGCGTCAGCCGGTCCGACTATATTGGCCAAACTCTGAAGCGACGGTTGGCAGCGGAACATGGTGCGGTTGTCAGCAGTGCCGGCAAGAGTCTTAAGAGCAAGACCGCGAGCAAGGGCGCCAAGTCCGCCGCCGCGTCGGCCTTGAGCCAGAAGA
>JANORU010000076.1:0-1679 GCA_031415475.1 Hyphomicrobium sp. | reverse complement strand
GGTCAAAAGCGACGGAGACCGACCGTGACAATGCATCGACGGGCGCTCCCGGTCTAGCCCTATCAACGGACGTGCCCTCTTGATCCGCGCTGTCGTGCAATCGGAGCACTTTCGTGCCTTGTCGGTCTACGCGGCGGCCTCGGCGGCCGACAGGCAGCGATAGATCGTCGTCTCGTGCACGCCGAAGGTCTCCGCCACCTGCGGCACGGACTGACCCTCATCGACCAATCGCAAGGCGAGGACGATTTGCTCGGACGTGAGCTTCGGCTTGCGGCCAAATTTTACGCCGCGCTTCTTTGCGGCGATGCGTCCGAGGCCGGTGCGGTCGCGAATGAGTGCCCGCTCGAACTCGGCAATGCCAGCGAACACGGTCAGCACCATCTTTCCCGCCGGCGTCGTCGTATCGGCCCAGGGCTCGCCCAAAGATTTCAAGCTGGCGCCGGCGGCCGTGATCTGCTCCGCCAGTTCCAAAAGGTCACGCGTTGAGCGCGCCAACCGGTCGAGCCGCGCGACGATGACAACGTCGCCATCGCGGAGCTGCTCGATCATCCGCCGAAGTTCGGGACGATCGGCCCGTGCTCCTGATTTCTTCTCCTGGTAGGTCCGGCGGCAGTTGGCGCCCTTCAACGTCTCAAGTTGCAGCCTGAGGTCCTGGTCGTCGGTCGAGACTCGGGCGTAGCCGATGTTCATTGTGGGGATAACCTTGCAAATATCGTTGCGCCACTATGCCTTTGTGCGGCTATATTTCGCAAGTCCCAATCCCCAGGTTTTCGGCACCCGCTCGCGGTCCTGCAAAACTTAGGAGTTTTGCGAGGTGCAGGCACACCAGCCGAGCCCGGGATCCGAGTAGCAAGCGAGCAGGATTACCAGGTAGGAATGGCTAACGTCCTGATTATGCGTGGCATTGAGCGTGCCGCCAGCACGTCTCCGTGCCCGTCTTTGCAGCCCGACCCGAGCACCACGTGAAGCCCTGATTTGCTGGGCTCGGCTCGGCCGCATCGCGGCTTACCGCCTGTCACAGCTTGTGTCGATGGGTCATCGAAGTGCAGTGTGGCGCGTCCGTTCACCCGCAGCCTTTGCGGCATCTCACCCATGGTCATGAACAACAAGCCGACATGTGGGTTTTCCGAGCCCGCGCTGAGCGCGCTTGCAGCTCTCTTACCGGAACCGAGCGCGGCCCGATGATGCGGCAAATCGGCGTGATCGTGGCCGCGCCGGCCGAGCCCGGCGTATCAGGGGCGGAAGTATGAGGTTAAACGCAAACCGCCCAACTGAGCCACAGCCCCTCAGGCCTTCTTGGGATAACCTGCACCCGATGCAGGCTCCGTAGCCGATGCGGCCATGGTTTCTCGCGCTGCCCGGAAAACGGCGATGAGTTGCTTGTAATTGGCGTCGGGTGTGAACCGTATTTCGTAGAGCCGGCGTGCCGCCTGCCCCATGACTTCGACCTTGTGGGGATTGTCGAAGGCCCATTGGACCGCCTGCATCAGGGCATTGAAATCGCCGGGTGGCACCAGCAGTCCCGTTACGCCGTCCTCGATCAATTCGGCGCCGCAGGTATAGCGCGACAATCTGGGTGAGAACTTCGCGTCAATCAGGATGAGACGAGGCGGCCGAGCGACGTGATGTGCGCGCCGTCCATTCTCGATCAGGGCGAGCCCGAGCGCTGCCGATAGATG
>JANORU010000075.1:0-7609 GCA_031415475.1 Hyphomicrobium sp. | reverse complement strand
CTTCGACATGACGGTGAGGGGCAGCTCATTGCTCCGTCGCCAGGTTCCACCCCTCACCCCAACCCTCTCCCCGTACGCGCTTCGCGCTACGGGGAGAGGGGGAGACCGCGCCGAGTATGACCAGTTCAAAACCTCCGAATCTTCCCACCTCCATGGCGACGCCCGCATACGTGCTCGACGTCGCTGCGTTGAAGCGCAATTTGGGCGTCGCCGCGCGCGTGAAACAGGAGAGCGGGGCGAAGATCCTGCTGGCCACCAAGTCGTGGGCGATGCCGGCCGCGTTCCCGCTGATGCGCGATACGCTCGACGGCACAACGGCGTCGGGTGAGTACGAAGCGCGGATGGGGCACGAGGAGTTCGGCAAGGAGGTGCACGTCTACGCGCCGGCCTATGGCCCGGGCGAAGTCGAGCGCGTCTTGAAGCTCGCCGGGCACATTTATTTCAACTCGCCGTCGCAGATCGCGCAGTATTTGCCCATCGTGAAGAAAGCCGGCAAGCACGCCGGCATTCGCGTCAATCCCGGCTACTCGAACGCGACGCTCGGCGGGCCGTTGTACGACCCGTGCGCGCCGGGCTCGCGCTTCGGCACCACGCGCACCGAACTCGACAAGCTGCCGTGGAATGACATCGACGTGCTGCACACGCACGCCCTGTGTGAGAGCCTGGACGATGGCTCGGTCGGATTGATCGAGCATGTCGGCAAGACGCTTGGGCCTTATGTGCGTCGCGTGAAAGCCGTGAACTTCGGCGGCGGGCATTTCATCAACAAGCGCGGCTACAAGGTCGAGCGGCTAATCGCGGCCGTGAAAGCGTTCAAAGCGGAGTTCGGCGTAGAGGTCTATCTGGAGCCGGGCGCGGGGCTGGTGGTCGATACCGGGTATCTGGTCGCGACCGTGCTCGATCTGCATTGGAACGAGAAGCCCTTAGCGATCCTCGACACCTCGGCGTCAACCCATATGCCCGACGTGCTGGAGGTGCCGTATCGTCCGGAGATCATTGGAGCGGGTGAGGCGGGGGAGAAGGCACATACCTACATCCTCGGCGGCAAGACATGCATGACCGGCGACGTGATCGGCGAGTATTCGTTCGACAAGCCGTTGCAGCCGGGCGACCGCTTGGTGTTCACCGACATGATGCAATACTCGTTCGTGAAGAACACAACCTTCAACGGCACGCCGCTTCCCGATATCGCGATGCTCGACGAAGACGGGACGTACCGCGTGGTGCGGAGCTATGGGTATGAGGAGTTTCGGCGGCGGTTGGGGTAGTCTCAACCGGTGTCAGACCCATCACGCCGAAGGCGTGTCTCCGACACGACGGGTCTGACACCGGTTCCGCGAAGTGTAGGTTGGCGCCGAGCCCCCTTGCGAGGCCCAACAACTTCGTTTCCGCACATTTCAAGTTGTCGGGCTTCACAAGGGGGTTCAGCCCGACCTACGTGTGATCTGCAAGGCACATTGTAAGCGCTTGGAGTTCAAATTCAGACATTCGTCGAGAGAACGCATCAAATGGGTACTCAACAATCAAGAACAGGCAGTGATTGCGTCGGTAGTTTTTAAGAACGGCTACTGGGGGGATGGCCGCGAGATTTTTGCGAAACTAGGCATCGGGGAAATTGCCTCTCCTGCAAACTCATTTCAAGCCAGGACTTATCAATACTTGAGTTCCGCAAATGGTGTGGCCGCTGAACGGATTAGAGAGTATTTTGAAGTAGGTGGGTACAATCAAATTGTTGCCCCGTGGTCAGTTCGTGGTTTCAGACTTTTCATTTCTCACCGGGATGATCAACGAGCCCATCTCGCAAGATTGGCGGACGAACTCAAGCAGTTTGGAATCACGGCTTTTCTTGCGCACGATAGCATCTTACCGGGAACAAACTGGCGCGCAGAACTTTGCAAAGGTCTTGAGTCAATGGACGCTCTACTTGCTTATTGCTCGCCAAATTTTTCGCAAAGCGACTGGACAGGGCAAGAGGTCGGATTCGCGTTCGGAAAAGCGGTGCCCGTGATTTCAATTTTGGCTGGGGATGCGCCGAAGGGCTTGCTTGAGCCTGTGCAAGCACAACATTGGATCATTAGTGAGAGCAACGTTGGTGACGTGGCCGATTATGTCTATGAGAGATTGAAGCACGAGAGCGCCTTAAAAGCAAAGCTGAGCGAGGCGTTAGCCCGAAAGCTGAAGTTCGCAGGCTCATTTGGAGAAGCGGCTTTGTTGGCCGCAGAACTTGTTGAAATCGGTGAATGGACCGATCGAGCGCGACACGACATTGAACTTGCCACGGAAGTGAACAACCAAATGGGGGATGCAATGGCCAACGAAGATTTTGTTCAGATGTGCTCGTTTTCTGTCGGCAGCCCGTAACCAGCACACCCACCGCTCCGTAGGGCGTCACTAGGTCCGCGTCTTCGCGGGCCGCGAGTAGCCCCGAATGCTTGTTCGAAAAAGCTGCCATTCGGCGCATTACGCCTCGCATTCGCGAGGCTAATGACGCCCTACGCTTTTGCGTTTGTGGCGCGATCCAACCACTCCGCCAAAATCCCCGCCGTCTCATCCGCGAACTGATCGGCAAAGAAGTGCCCACCGGGCAGCGTTGCGATCGACATGTCCGACAAACGCTTCTTCCACTCCGCCTCCATGTCGAACAGGTGGTGCATGAGACCCAGCGTGCCCCACAACACCAGCGCCGGGCAGTCGACTTTTTTGGCCAGATCTTCGGCGTCGTGGGCGACATCAACCGCGAGGGTCGCGCGATAATCGGAACATGAGCCGTGGATGGTGACCGGGTCGCGCCAGCAGCGGCGGTATTCGGCGAGTTGCTCAGGATCGAACGCGGACAGCGGAACTTTGCCCCAGCCGGTGAGACACGTTTCGAAAAAAGCGTCCGGATCGCGGCCGATCATGTGCTCGGGGAAGGGCTCGGGCTGGGCGAGAAAATACCAGTGCCAGTAGGCCTGTGCGACGCGATGGTTGGTGTCTAGGACCATGGCATAGGTCGGCACGATGTCCATCACCGCGAGCGACAGCACGCGGGCGGGGGCATCGAGCGCCATTCGATGGGCGACGCGGCCGCCGCGATCATGGCCGATGACGTGGAAGCGGTTGAAGCCAAGCGCGTGCATCAAGCCGATCTGGTCGCCCGCCATTTCGCGGAAGGAATAATTCGAGCAATCGGGCAAGCACTTTGGCTTGGAGCTGTCGCCATAGCCTCTGAGATCGGCGGCAACCACGGTGTAACGTTTGGCGAGGATCGGCGCGATGTGCCCCCACATCGCGTGGGTCTGCGGGTAGCCGTGCAGCAACAGAACCGGCGGCCCGCTGCCACCAATCCGGTAGGTGATCGAGATGTCTTGGATAGCGGTGCGGCGGAGCACAAGGTTTTCAAACATCGCGGATCCCGTCTTGACCGGCCCTCAGTCGAGGCCGGCCCAACCTGAAACTTTTCCGTATTCCCCTACGTAGTCAACCGTGGCACGTTCTGGGCGGTGTTATGTGCGGCCCCAGGTTCGCCCCGGCAATATTTTAGGGGATTTCTAGAATGTCGATTGTTGTTCTGCTGCTCGCCGTCACGCTGTTTCTAGCCTATGCCAACGGTGCCAACGACAATTTCAAACCGTTCGCGACGATCTACGGCAGCGGCACGCGCAACTTCCGGTCGTCTCTTCTCATCGCCACGACGGCGCAGATCAGCGGATCGATTGCCTCGGTGTTTTTGGCCGACACGCTGGTCAAGGCGTTTTCCGGCAAGGGCCTGGTGCCCGCCGAAGTCTCGGCGTCCTCGCCGTTCTTGTTTTCGGTTGGCGCCGGCGCCAGTGCGACCGTGATGCTGGCAACCGTGCTCGGCTTTCCGATTTCGACCACGCACGCGCTGACCGGCGCGCTGGTTGGCGCGGCGCTGGTGGCCAACTCGGGGTCGGTCGATCTCAGCGTTCTTGGGCAATCGTTCTTTCTGCCGCTGCTGACGAGCCCGGTGCTGGCCGGCTTGACCGTGATGCCGCTCTATTTTGCAGCCCATAAATTCGTCGCCGCGAAGGGTTTGACGAAAGACAGTTGCGCGTGTGTCGATGTGGTGGCTGAACCGCATTTGGCCTTCTCCAATGGAGGAGCCGTGACGGCCGGTGGCGACGTGTTGCTCCGGCCGGAGTTTCGCACCGGCACGGCCGGCGACTGCGCGCGTCAACAAAGCTATCAGGGCCATCTGCTCGGGATTACAGCGCAAGACATCGTCGACAGCCTGCACCACATCAGCGCCTTCGCGCTCGGGTTCGCGCGCGGCTTGAACGATACGCCGAAGATCTTTGCGCTGCTGTTTGCGGCGAGCTTGATGCGGGTGGAATACTCGCTCGCTCTCATTGCCGCGGCCATGGCGATCGGCGGACTGCTGCAGTCGCGCAAGGTCGCCGAGAAAATGAGTAAGCAGATCACCACGCTCAATGAGGGGCAGGCGCTGACGGCCAACTTGGTCGCGTCGCTCTATGTGATCGGCGCGAGCCGGTATGGGCTCCCCGTTTCGACCACGCATGTCACGGTTGGCGCCATTACCGGCATCGGTGCGATCAATGGCACCGCGGATTGGAGCGTGATCCGGTCGATCCTGATGTCGTGGGTTCTGACGCTGCCAATCGCGGCGGCCATCGGCATGACGGTGATGTGGCTGCAAAGCTAAGTGGTGTGGGGCTTGCGGCTAAAAGTGATTTGGCTCAGGCGATGATGTCGGGCAGCAGCTGGTCTTCGAGCGCAATGATCTGATCCTTGAGACCGAGCTTCCTTTTCTTGAGCCGCCGGATCAGCAATTGATCGGCGCCGCCGGACTCCTCGAGTGCCACAATTTCTTCGTCGAGCACCCGATGCTCCTGGCGCAGCTTCATGAGCTGCTCACGGAGATCTCGTTCGTTTGCACGTTGCATGCCGCCCTGCTTGCCCCGATGCTGACGTTATCGCTCCCGATGGGGCGATGACTTTGGATGGCGTTTTACGCTTCTCGCACGCTTTGGCAAAGGCCTTTGGAATACTTCGAGAAAAACAGCGTTCGACTGGCGGCGTCCGCTACCGCCGCCGGGGCGATCATTCGATTTTTACGGGTTTCGCTAAGCAGACGTTGAACTCAGTGGGGAATAGCTCCACGTGAGATTGGACAACTCGTTGCAATTCTGTCACTTTGATTTCGTTCTAGCTCTGGCAAGGAGGTCCGAATGGCGTTATCCGCTCATCTCCAGGAACTTTCAGAAAAGCACCAGCAACTCGAGCGACGCATCGCTGAGGAGGTGGCAAGGCCCGGTGGGGATGACACGACGATACGGAAAATGAAGCAGCAGAAGTTGAAACTCAAAGACGAGATCAACAGGCTGCAACTCGAAACTCGCCATTAGCGAGAGACCCGAGCCGCCCTTCACCGGGCGGCTTTTGCATTTTTGCAGGATTGAGAACGGCCCACTGTTGGCGGCCCACGTGGGCGGCACAGCGCGACGTTTGTTGCGCGGGCCTATCAGCCATCGAAAAACCTGTCCCGCGCGACGATGAGCGCGGGACAGAGTTCGTTTATATGTTTGCCACGTTAGAGCGGTGCGCCGTCGCGGCCGCGGTCATCACTATCATCGCGGTCGTTGCGATCGCCACGATCGTCCCGGTCGCGGCCCCATCGCTTGTGCTTGTGGTGCCGCTTGGAGCCCATTTCGGAGACCAGTTTCTTCTGCTCGTCGGACAGCGCCGCGTAGAATTTGTCGGCCGCCGGGCGAACGGTCTTGATGGCGTCAAGCGTGGCGGCGAGCTGGGTTTCCGTTTCCGCCAATCTTAAGGGCAGCTCCTTGGCAGCAGGCTTTGCTTCTGTTTGACCGGTGGCCGGAGCCTCGGTTGCGATGGCCGGGCAGGCCGCCTCGATCTTGGTCGCTGCCGTCTTGATCGCAGTCTTCAACTCTTCGAACGCCGGTTTCTGGGCGTCGGTCGGCTTGATGCGATGTTCGATGCCAACCAAGAGATGGTCGGCCTTTTCAGCGGCGTTGCCGTGGCACAGCCGGCCCATCGGCCCGGCAAAGCCCATCATGCCGCCCATTGCGTGGCTGCCACCGTGGCGCCAGTGGTGGGCGCGTTTGGCGGCCGCACCTGCGGCGCCGAGCGCCAGGACAAGGCCGGCGACGGCCAGGATTTTTCCGTTTCGAGTGGTGGGGATCAAAGTCATGGGTTCTCCTAATAACTGCGCGGCTGGCGCCACCCCGGCAGGGACCGGGGGGCGACGCGCCCGGTTGTCCGGGACAGCCGCGTCACAGGTAAGAACGGGCAGGACTGCAAAACCCGTCGCGAAAATATGGGCTCGCCCCGGTGGAACGCTAACGTTCTGGAATTTCAGGCCGATTTAGCGAGGTCGCGGAGCTTGTACTTTTGAATCTTGCCGGTCGAGGTCTTCGGAACTTCGGTGAAAATGACGTGCTTGGGGACTTTGAAGCGGGCGAGGCCCTGCCGGCACCACTCCAGGATGTCTTCGGCCGAGGCAGTGGCGCCGGGTTTCAGTTCGACGAACGCGCACGGCGTTTCGCCCCATTTGTCGTCCGGCTTGGCGACAACCGCACAGGCAGCAACCGCCGGGTGCTTGTACAAAACGTCCTCGACCTCGATCGAGGAAATGTTTTCCCCGCCCGAGATGATGATGTCCTTGGAGCGGTCCTTGAGCTGGATGTAGCCGTCCGGGTGGATAACGCCGAGGTCGCCGGAGTGGAACCAGCCGCCGGCAAAGGCCTCTTCCGTGGCCTTCGGGTTCTTGAGATAGCCTTTCATGACGACGTTGCCGCGGAACATAACTTCGCCCATGGTCTCGCCGTCGGCCGGCACGCGCTCCATCGTCGCCGGGTCCATCACAGTCAGGTCTTCGAGCGCCACGTAGCGCACACCTTGACGAATGCGCTTGTGGGCGCGCTCGTCGGCCGGTTGGCTGTCCCACTCTGAATTCCACTCGTTGATTGCCGCCGGCCCATAGGTCTCGGTCAGACCGTACAGGTGGGTCAGTTCGAAACCGGCCTCGAGCATGGCGTTGACGACCGCCTGTGGCGGCGGCGCGGCCGCGTGATTGAAGGCAACGCGGTGCGGGATCGGGCGCTTTTCGGCGTCGGTTGCATTGAGCAGCGTAGCCATGACGATCGGCGCGCCGGATAAGTGCGTGACCTTGTGGTCGACAATCGCGTCGTACATCGCCTTGGGCCGGACCCAACGCAGGCACACATGGGTGCCGGCGACGACAGTGATCGTCCACGGGAAGCACCAGCCGTTGCAGTGAAACATCGGCAGGGTCCAGAGATAGACCGGGTGGCGCGGCATACCCGTTGCCAGCGTGTTGGCGTAACACATCAGTGCCGCGCCGCGGTGATGGTAAACGACACCCTTGGGATTGCCGGTCGTACCGGAGGTGTAGTTGAGCGAAATCGCATCCCACTCGTCGTCCGGCATCCGCCAATCGAATTCGGGATCACCGGCTGCGACGATGGTTTCGTAGCTTAAGTCGGATATCGCGTCGCCTGCTTGGGGAAACTCAAGGTCGTTGAAGTCAATCAGCAGTGGCTTGGCTTCCGATTGCTCAAGTGCCGATTTGACGACGCTCGTGAACTCGCGATCGACGATCTGGACG
>JANORU010000074.1:0-11956 GCA_031415475.1 Hyphomicrobium sp. | reverse complement strand
GTTTGTCTTTCACCCGCAGACGTCTACGCCGCTAGATCGCTGCACGACATCGGAACTCAAGGATCGCAAGATGATCGAGAAAGCAAACTGGCGCCACCGCCGCTGGCAGCAACTCTCGGGATTGGCCGCGCGGCATAGTATACTGACTAACTTGAACTTCGCGTTACTTGAGCGCGAGCAAAACGACGATGACGAGTGTGAGCACGACGGTCAGGCCCCGCCAGAAGTTGAGAGGGTCGCGCTCGATCAAAGACCGCGGGCGCTCATAGCCAAGCGAGGGATTGGGACGCCTGAGATCTTCGACCAGTGCTGACAGCGCTTCGGTGCGCTCGGATGGTTTCGTTGCCACCGCATTGGTAAGAGCGGCATCCATCCAGACGGGCACGTCGCCGCGCAGCGAGCGTGCCGGCACATAGGTCAGCTTTCCGACGTCGCGCGGACCAGTAAACCCTTTCCCGTAGGGCAGCCGGCCGGTCAGCATCTCATAGGCGATAACGCCGAGCGAGTAGATATCGGAGAGATTTGTTCCCTGTTCGCCGCGGTGGTACTCGGGCGCCGTGTAGTCGATCGTGCCGACCAGGTTCGGGGCGTCGGACGCAGTGTCAATTTCGGCGTGGCTCGCCGCACGCGACGACCCGAAATCGATGATCTTAATTGTTCCGGTCCGGTCGATCATGACGTTCTCGGGCTTCAGATCCTGATGTACGATGCTTTTGCGATGGAACGCTCGCAGGCCCTTGGCGATCTGTTCGACAATGTCGCGCACGCTTTGGAGATCGGGGTGAGGATGGTCGAGCATCCATTGCCGCAACGTTTGGCCATCGAAATATTCAGTCAAGCAGTAGAGCGACTTGCGCGGACTGACGGGCTGCAAAACTGTCAGGACATGGGGGCTCTGCACGAGGCGGCCGGTCCACTCCTCCCGGCTGAACATCTCGATGTAGGTGGGATCATCCTCGTAGTTGACGGACGGCGTCTTGAGTACGATGGCTTCCTTCGTGTCGAGCCGTTCGGCGAGGTAGACTTGCGTGCGATTGCTGGTGTGCAGCTCGCGCACGATCTTGAGCCCTTCGAACGTCATCCCCGGCGACAGCTCAGGCGGGAACGGCAGGATCGCGAGGTTCTTCAAGTGACCGGCCTCATCGCGGCGGCCGGGATCGACGACCCGCACGATCTGACAGGTCACGTTGTCGTCGCTACCGTTCTTGAGAGCCAACTCGGCGATCATGCGGGCGGCCCCATCGGGGTCGCCGGGCGCTTGCCGGATGATGTTCGCCATCTGCGTAGCGGACAGGAGTTCGTGGACGCCATCGGTCGTGAACAGCAGCACGTCTCCGGCTTCGATCGACTCGACGCGATAGTCGATCTCCAGATCCGGGTTGATACCGAACGCGCGCGACAGGTAACCCTGGTCGCGGCCGGCACGCACGCGGTGGTCGCGCGTCAACGGCTCGACGGTCGTGCCGCGAATGAGCGAGATGCGCGAATCGCCGGCATGAAAAATGTGCGCCGTACCGGCCTTGAGTATGAGACCGGAAAACGTGGTGACCATTCCCGACTCGGTGCCGTGCAGACATTGACCCTGCGCGTGAAGCCAGTTGTTCACCGCCTGGAGTACGACGCCGGCCGATTTCTTGACGGCCCACGATTCCGGAGTGGCGTAGTAATCCTCGAGGAAGTTCTTGACGCAGGTTTCGCTGGCGGCCTTGGCCCCGGCGCTCGACGACATACCGTCGGCGATGGCCATGGCGATGCCTCGGCTGGCGAGGCCATGGCCCTTCGGGATCATAACGCCGTATGAGTCGTCATTGCGCGTCTTAAGGCCGGCCGAGGAATACTGGCCGACAGCGATGACGGGGTTTCTGTCGTCCATGGTCTTGTATTTGATCCCGGTCTCAGAGCTACGCCGTCGCGGCGTACCCGAAAAAGCGTGCATCGTCGAGTTCAGCGCAAGGGCTTCGTTCAGGCAAGACGCTTGAACACGCCATGGCTTGAGCAGGCCGTACGCTGGAGTGAAGGTGCCAAACAAGCCATGACTCGGCATCGGCCTGGTGAGGTCATCGCGGTCCCATTCGACGCCTCTCCGTCACGCGACTTCGATCATGGTCACCGTGCCGTCGGGCATATATTCGGCGATTTGGCCCTTCGGCTCCTCAATGAGGAGGAAGGCCGCGACCAGCCCAACGACGGAAGTTACGGCGGCCACGACAAAGAACGTCTCAAACGAAACGAACGAATAGAGCGTCAGGAACAGCACGCCGCCGACGTTGCCATAAGCACCGACCATGCCAGCAATCTGGCCGGTGAGGCGGCGCTTGATCATCGGCAGCATGGCGTAGACCGTGCCGTTGCCGGCGTTGACGAACAGTGAACACATAAACGTTGCAGCGACGGCGTAGGCGATGCCGAGATCCGGAGTTATGCGGCTCATGGCAAGGTAGCCAGCGGCCGTTCCCGCCAGACAGGCGAGCAGCATGTTACGGCGCCCAAACCGGTCTGAGAGCCAGCCACCGGCGGGCCGGGCGAAAAACGTCGTGGCGCCGAAGCTCGCCCCGAGCAGGCCAGCAACGGTCAGTGACAGCCCGAACGTGTCCTTGAAGAACAGCGGCAGCAGGGACACGACGGCGAGTTCGGATCCGAACGTGATCATGTAGGCAAGATCGAGCACGGCGACCTGCCGGAACTTGTAACGGTGAATGTCCGCCACCGGAGTGCTGAAGACGGACTTGTTGATCCGCCATGTGTCGTACACCTGCTGGATGTAATAGGCGGCGAGCACGGCGTAGGCCAACCAAGTGGCTGCGGGTGAGAGCATGCCGAGGTTCGATGGCCCGAGCTTCCAGGCCAGTACGCCGAGTGCGAGCACGAGCGGGGCCTGCATCACGCAATAGAAGAAGAAGTCACCGCGGCTGGTCACCTCCATGGCGCCCAACTTCTTGGGCTTGAAATAGGTTGAGCCCTTCGGGGTATCAGTGACGCTCAAGTAGTAGATGGCGGCGTAGACAATAGCGATGATGCCGGTGATCGCGATCGACCAGCGCCAGCCATCGTCACCGCCGAAATAGAGCGCCAGCGTCGGCAGCGTGACGCCGGCGGCCGCCGAACCAAAATTGCCGAAGCCGGCATAGATGCCTTGGGCGAGACCCGTCTCTTTGGCCGGGAACCATTCGCCGATCATGCGGATGCCGACGACAAAGCCGGCGCCGACGATGCCAAGCAGAAAGCGCGTGATGGCGAGCGTGGTAAAACTTTCGGCGAAGGCAAAAGCCAGACAGAGCGCGCCGGATATGGCCAGCAGCACCGAGTACATGAGCCGGGGGCCCAGCTTGTCGACCAGCATGCCGACGACGATGCGCGCCGGGATCGTCAGCGCCACGTTGAGGATCAGAAGCGCTGCAACCTCTTGCTTGGAGAGGTTGAAGGTCTCTTGGATCGCGGCCATCAGCGGCGCGTGGTTGAACCAGACGATAAAACTGACGAAGAAGGCGAGCCAAGTCAGATGGAGCGTGCGAATCTTGGGCTCGCCACTAAGCAGTGAAAGCCCGCCGATGCGTAGTGAAGCCATTTATCCAATCCCCCTGGCGTGGTGTGCGTCTGCGTTAATGGCAAGACGTGTGCCAGCTCGGGACGCTCGCTGAATTCAGCTCAACATGCTGATACTATTGTGTTTTCAAATTTTGATGAATTACCAGGCACAAAGTATTGGTGCACTTTTTTTCATCTAAGAACTTGATTTTTGCTGAAAAATTGTGCGCCGCAGTATCGCTGACACCGCGCAAAGCGTGGTCACAGTATTCTTC
This sequence comes from Hyphomicrobium sp., assembly GCA_031415475.1. Taxonomy (GTDB): domain Bacteria; phylum Pseudomonadota; class Alphaproteobacteria; order Rhizobiales; family Hyphomicrobiaceae; genus JAGVSR01. The sequence continues at coordinate 8,156 of JANORU010000074.1, read as the reverse complement.
ACAATGCTATTCTTTTTCAATAGGTTATAGGTTGACTCTCTACGTTCCTTAACGATGGCACGGGAGTTGCTCAAGGTCTACTAAGTGCGGCGCAACCAAAAACGTGCGGGCTCAAGGGGATGGACCAAAAACTTGTCGTCGTCGGCAACGGCATGGCGGCACACCGGCTGGTGCGCGACCTGACCGACGCCGCGCCCGGCCGCTATGCCATCACCGTCATCGGCGACGAACCGGGCCTCGCCTACAACCGCGTGCTGCTGTCGTCGGTTCTCGCCGGTGAGGTCGCGGACGGCGACACCGAACTTGCGACGCGCGCGTGGTGGGACGAGCGCGGCGTGACCCTGATATCCGATCGACGCGTCACTGAAATCGATATCCGCGGCCGCTTCGCCCGCTTGAAAGGCGGGGCAAAGGTGCCGTTCAACAAGCTCGTGCTGGCAACCGGGTCTGAAGCCGTCCGTCTGCCGCTGCCGGGCGCCGATCTCGCCGGCGTTCTGACCTTCAGATCAAATGCCGATGTCGCCGCCATTCGCGAGCGCAGCAAGGCCGGCGCTCGCGCCGTTGTCATCGGGGGCGGCTTACTCGGCCTCGAAGCGGCACATGGACTGAACAAAGCCGGCCTCAAGGTCACGGTGGTCCACTTGATGGACCGGCTGATGGAGCGACAACTCGACGGGCCGGCCGCCGCCCAGCTCAAGGCGCAACTTGAGCAGCGCGGCATCGATGTCATCCTCAATGCCGAGAGTGCGGCGATTCACGGCCGCATGAGGGTGGGTGGGCTACGCCTCAAGGATGGCCGCACCATCGCCGCCGACATGATCGTCATGGCGGTCGGCATCCGTGCCAACGCCGGGCTCGCCCGGCTTGCCAACCTCACTGTCAATCGCGGCATCGTCGTCGATGACCAATTGCAGACTAGCGAGCCGGGCATTTATGCCATCGGCGAATGCGCCGACCATCGCGGTACTTGCTACGGCTTGGTCGAACCCGCTTATGAGCAGGCTCGCGTTCTGGCCAGCGTGCTGGCGGGGCGCCGCGCCGAGTACACCGGGTCTTTACTCGCCACCAATCTCAAAGTGTCCGGCGTCAACGTCTTCTCGGCCGGAGATTTCACCGGCCAAGCAGGCAGCGAGGCCATCATACTGAGGGACGTGGGTCGCGGGACGTATCGCAAATTCGTCGTCAAGGACAACGCGCTCATAGGCGCCGTTCTGGTCGGTGATACGCAGGACGCCCTCTGGTATTTCGAGCTCATACGGTCTGGCGTGCCGATTGCCGCCTATCGCGGCCGGCTGGCGTTCGGCCGCGCCGCCAGTGAGCGTCACGCCGCGCGTGAGGTTCCAATTCTTTGCGACGCAGCGGCGTGAGGATGGTCCATGTCGGCTGATTTCACCATTGAACAAAAGCGCTATCTTGAGGGCCTCGTCACCGGCATTCAGACCGGGCGGGCGGCACGCGGATTGAAGCCGCTTGGTGCGGATGGCGCTGCACCTGCTGGAGAACCCTCCGGACCAGATGCCATCCACGTCAAAGCGCAGGACCGCACCAAGGCAGCCGGTAAGAAACTTGTCGATCAGGAAAACTGGAAGCGCGAGGAGCATCCGTTCGACGCCTATCCGCGGCTCAGATCGCAAGCCGACGACAATACCTACCCGAAGCCGCCCGATAACTTCCGTTGGCGCTACTATGGACTGTTCTATGTGGCGCCGGCGCAGAACAGCTATATGTGCCGGCTTAGAATTCCGAACGGCATCCTTTCGCACTGGCAGTTTGAAGGTGTCGCCCGCATCGCCGAGCAGTTTGGCGGCGGCTATTCGCATGTCACGACGCGTGCCAACCTGCAGGTCCGGGAGATTGAAGCCAAGTCGGCCGTCGACGTGATCGAGGCCGTTCAAGACATCGGCCTGACCTCGCGCGGGTCTGGCGCCGACAATATTCGCAACGTGACGGGCAGTTCGGCAGCCGGCATCGACCCAATCGAGTTGATCGATACCCGGCCATTCGCCCGGCAGTGGCACCATCACATTCTCAACGACCGGTCACTGTTCGGCCTGCCGCGCAAATTCAATGTCGCGTTCGATGGTTCGGGACAGATCGCAGCGCTCGAAGAAACCAACGACATCGGCTTCCAGTCCATCGACGTGGCAGCCGGCGCGCATGGCCCGGCGGGCGTCTACTTCCGGCTCGTCCTCGGCGGCATCACCGGTCACAAGGACCTCGCCCGCGATACCGGGGTGATTTTGCCCCCGGCCGACGCGACGCGAGTCGCCGATGCGATTGTGCGTGTGTTCATCGAACATGGCGACCGGACAAACCGCAACAAAGCGCGACTCAAGTATGTGCTCGATGCCTGGGGCTTCGAGCAATTCCTGAAAGCGGTCGAAGATAAGTTGGGTGCGCCATTGCTGCGTGTCGATCAGGTCCTGGTCGCGTCGCGGCCCGAACCGGATCGCTGGGCGCATCTCGGCGTTCACCCTCAGAAACAGTCTGGCCTCAACTGGATCGGCGTCGTCGTGCCGGTTGGCAAGTTGTCCGTCGCCCAGATGCGCGGGCTCGCTTCAATTGCGAGGGAGTTGGGAGACGGCGATATTCGACTGACCGTCTGGCAGAACCTTCTGATCTCAGGCGTCGCGGACAGCGCTATCGCCGACGCCGTCGCGCGGATCGAGGCCTTGGGTCTCTCGACCAAGCCGACTGCCATCCGCGCCGGTCTCGTCGCCTGCACTGGCAGTACCGGCTGCAAGTTCGCCGCCGCCAACACCAAAGACACCGCTGAACTGATTGCCCGCCACATCGAGGCGACCATTCCGCTCGACCGGCCACTCAACATCCATCTCACCGGCTGCCACCATTCCTGCGCCCAGCACTATGTCGGCGATATCGGGCTGATCGGCGCCAAGGTTCCGGTCGGCGAGGATGGTGATACCACCGACGGCTTCCACATTCTCGTCGGTGGCGGCACAGGGCCAAACGCCAAGATCGGACGTGAGATTTGGCGCGACATCCGCGTCGAGGATTGCCCGGCGGCCGTCGGCCGATTGGTCAAGGCCTACATGGCCAGCCGCACTGACCACACGGAAGAGTTTTTTGCGTTCGCCAACCGGCTCGACGACCAGGCCCTTCGCACACTCGCCGAGGCTCAGCCCGCATGACGATGCAGACCCCGCCTCCCACCACCTCGATCATACCGGACTCGGCGCCGTTCACGCCCGAACAGCGCTCGTGGCTCAACGGCTTTCTCGCCGGTGTGTTGTCACTCGACGCCGGTTCGAAGCCGGCAACCGATGCCGACGTCGCGGCGGCCGGTATTTCCGGTGTCGCAACCGACGGCGATGACGGTGCAGCCCCCTGGCACGATCCGTCGATTGAGATCGACGAGCGCATGACGATGGCCAAGGACCGTCCGATCAATCGGCGGATGATGGCGGCCATGGCGCAGCAGGATTGCGGCCAGTGCGGCTATAATTGCGAGGACTACGCCAACGCGATCACACAACAGGCTGAGCCGCGCCTGAACCTGTGCGTGCCCGGCGGCAAAGCGACCGCGCGCATGCTCAAGTCGCTGGTCGAGGACATGGGCGGCGGCGTGCTCGATCCCGACACGAAGTCGGCCAAGGAAGCGGCAAAGCCTGCGCCTTCCGGCGATATTCGCCCCGGCCGGTCGCGCGAATCGCCGGCCATGGCAACCCTCGCCAACCGCTATCGCTTGAACGGCGAGGGTTCGGAAAAAGTCACCAATCATATTGAGATTGATCTGACCGCATCGGGTCTCGACTATGTGGTCGGCGACAGCCTCGGCATCCTGCCGAGAAACGACGACGCGCTGGTCGATGCTATTTTATCGGCAATTGCAGCACCGGCCGACTTCCCGATTGCCGGCCGCACGCTGCGCGACGTGCTGATCGATCAATCCTCGCTCGCACCGGCTCCCGATGCGCTCTTTCAATTGATCTCGTATTTGACCGGCGGTGAGCGCCGCAAGACAGCCCAAGCTCTTGCCAAGGGCGAAGATCCGGCCGGCGACGCGGCAACCCTCGATGTGCTGGCCGCGCTCGAGAAGTTCCCCGGTCTCAGACCCGACCCCGAAGCGTTCGTCGAATGCCTTGATCCCTTGCAGCCGCGTGTCTATTCGATCTCGTCGTCGATCAAGGCCAATCCGGGCCGCGTGTCGCTGACCGTCGATGCCGTGCGCTATGACATCAACGGCCGGCAGCGGCAGGGCGTCGCCTCGAATTTCCTCGGCGAATTTGCGGGGATTGGTTCGTCGCTGCCCGTCTACGTGCAAAAGGCGCACGGATTTGCTCTGCCGGAGAGCGGCGATACGCCGATCATCATGGTCGGTCCGGGCACCGGAGTGGCACCGTTCCGCGCCTTCCTGCAGGAGCGCTTTGCGACAAGCGCGGCGGGCCCGGCGTGGTTGTTCTATGGCCATCAGCGCGAGAGCGCGGATTTTTTTTATCGCAACGAATTCGCAGAGTTGCAGCAAAGCGGCACGTTGACGACGCTCAGCACGGCGTGGTCGCGCGATGCCGGCCCGAAAACCTACGTCCAGAACAAGATGCGCGAAGCGGGCGCCGAGCTCTTCCGCTGGCTCGAGGACGGCGCGCATTTCTATATCTGCGGCGATGCCAAACGCATGGCCAAGGATGTCGAGACGACACTGACCGAAATCATCACGACCCACGGCGGTCGCACCGCCGATGACGCCAAGGCCTATATCGCCACGCTCAAATCGAGTGGCCGCTATCAGGCCGACGTCTATTGAGCGGGGATCGGATGAACGCGCCCACCGTAAAGCCCGCCGTTCGCACAACCTGCCCGTACTGCGGCGTCGGCTGCGGAGTGATCGCCCGGCCCGATGGATTTGGCGGCGCGGAAGTACAAGGCGATGGCGAGCATCCCGCCAACTTCGGCCGGCTGTGCTCCAAAGGTTCGGCACTCGGCGAAACCCTGTCGCTCGACGGCCGGCTTCTCTACCCAGCGATCCGCGATGTACAAGGCGCTTGCGTGCGCACAACTTGGGAAACAGCACTCGATCGCGTGGCTCAAGGGTTTCGCGACACCATTGCCCGGCATGGCCCAGACTCGGTCGCGTTCTATGTCTCCGGCCAGCTTCTGACCGAGGACTATTACGTCGCCAACAAACTGATGAAGGGCTTCATCGGCTCGGCCAACATCGAGACCAATTCGCGGCTGTGCATGGCGTCATCGGTCGCCGGCCACAAGCGCGCTTTTGGCGCCGATACCGTGCCCGGTTGCTACGACGATCTCGATTGCGCCGACCTACTGATCTTGACCGGCTCCAACGCGGCCTGGTGCCATCCGGTTCTCTATCAGCGCATGGTCAAAAACCGCACCGAACGCGGCGCTAAGATCGTCGTCATCGATCCGCGCCGGACAGCCACGGCAGAGGACGCCGATCTCGTTCTCACGCTGACCCCCGGAACCGACACGGTGCTGTTTGCCGGGCTGCTCTCGCGGCTCGCAGCATCGGGGCCACTCGACCGCGGCTACATCACAGAACACACCGAAGGCTATTCCGAAGCGCTGGCGCGGGCGCGCCGGATCGCGCCCGACGTCGAAACGGTGGCCGCCCAGTGTGGACTCGCGAGCCACGATGTCGAAACGTTTTACGCTTGGTTTGCGGCGACCGAGAAGACGGTCACGCTGTATTCGCAGGGCGTCAATCAATCTGCGCAGGGCACCGACAAGGTCAATGCTATTATCAATTGTCATCTCGCGACCGGCCGGATTGGGCGGCCGGGCATGGGGCCGTTCTCGCTGACCGGCCAGCCGAACGCCATGGGCGGACGCGAGGTCGGCGGCCTTGCCAATCAGCTCGCGGCTCACATGGGTTTCGAGGACGTGGCGCGCGACCGCGTGCAGAGGTTCTGGAAGTCTCCCGTCATTGCCGCCCGCGAAGGCTTGAAGGCCGTCGAACTGTTTGACCAGGTCGCAACCGGCCGCATCAAGGCGCTGTGGGTGATGGCGACCAATCCGGTGGTCAGCCTGCCGCGCGCCGATGCCGTCGGCGCGGCGCTGTCAAAACTCGACCTGCTGGTCGTCTCCGATGTCGTCGAACGGACCGACACCATTGCCGCCGGCGCTCACGTTCTTCTTCCGGCGGCGGCCTGGGGCGAAAAAGACGGCACTGTGACCAATTCAGAGCGGCGCATCTCCCGTCAGCGGGCGTTCATGGCGCCGCCCGGAGACGCCAAGCCGGATTGGTGGATCGTCGGTGAAGTGGCCAAGAGGATGGGCTACGCCGACGCCTTTAATTTCCAATCGGCCGCAGAGATTTTTGACGAGCACGCTCGCCTGTCGGCATTCGAGAACGACGGAGCCCGCGATTTCGATCTCGGTGGACTGACCGGCTTGAGCCCGAGCGCATATTCCGATCTAGCACCCGTTCAGTGGCCGGTGCGCACCGGAACCAAGACCGGCGTCACCCGTCTCTTTACAGCCGGCGGGTACTTCACGGGCAACGGCCGGGCCCGCTTTGTTGCCGTCGAGGAGCCGGCGCTGGCCGTCCGCTGTTCGCCGCAGTTTCCGCTCTTGCTCAACACCGGCCGCGTGCGCGATCAGTGGCACACAATGACGCGAACCGGAAAATCGCCACGCCTCGGCGCCCACATCGAGGAGCCTTTTGTTGAACTGGCACCTGCTGATGCGCGCGCGTTCGGACTGACGGATGGCGGTCTCGCCCGTGTGACGTCGATCCACGGCAACGCGACCCTTCGCGTCCGCATCAATGACGGCCAACAACCGGGTTCGGTGTTTGCGCCGATCCATTGGACGGGGCAGACGTCGTCGAACGCCAGGATTGGCGCGCTGGTGCAGCCGGCAACCGATCCCTACTCCGGTCAGCCGGAACTCAAGGCGACGCCGGTGGCGGTTTCGCCGGTCACCTTCGGCTACGAAGGCTTTGTCGTTTCACGGCGTGCGCTCGACGCGGTTGCGTCGGCCTATTGGGTGCGCGTCAGCATCGGCGGTGGCACCGGCTACCGGGTCGCGTGTGACACCCATCCGGAACGGCTCGCCGTCTCGTTTGCCGGGCCGATCGCACCGGGCGCAGAAACAGTCGAGTTTTCTGATCTGGCGCACGGCGTCTACCGGTCGGCGTCACTTGTCGACGGCCGCCTTGAGACCTGCTGCTTTCTTGCCCGCGATCGCCAGTCACTTCCGGACTGGTCGTGGATCAAAGACTTACTTGCTGCCGACGCACTCGACGTGCCCACACGCCGCATGTTGCTCGCCGGCGAAGCGCCCGATGGCGCGACTGAGACTGGACCAGTCGTGTGCGCCTGCTTCGGCGTCGGCGAACGCGAACTCAGGGGATTAATTGAAAAAGGCGACGCGGCGACGGTCGATGAGGTCGGCGCGCGCTGCCGGGCGGGAACCAATTGCGGATCGTGCCGGCCGGAGATCAAGCGGATGATTGCCAGCGTAGCGTCGAGACTGCCGGAGCCGGTGTAGCTGACCCGCCACCGCAACAGCTGACTGCACACCTCAATCGACATCAAAAAAAGGCGCCAGCTGAAATAAGCGAGCGCCTTTTTGTTTTGTTGGCTCGCAGCACTCAGAAGTTGAGCAAGCCGCCGACGGTTACGAGATGCAGATCTTCGAGAGCGTCGAGATTGGCAGCGGCGGGCGCGTCGATGTCGGCCTCTTGAATGCGATACTTGAGCCAGAGCGTCATCGAGGCCGCGTCGAGTTCCTGGGCAATGCCGCCGCCGTACTTGCGCAATTCGCTGCCCGTCGCACCACGAGCCAGCGCCGCCGGGCCAAGCTGATCCTCGTACTGGGCATATTCACCCCAGAAAATCGTGTGTCCAAGGGAGGTGAACTTCTGGCGCAGACCGGCCTTGACGTACCAATGTTCGCTGTCGAGCGGCGTCGCACCGCTCTTCAACAGCGTGTCCGAGTTGTCCTCTTGACCGTAGATGGCATGGACAAACAGGCCGGTCGCCAAGTGCTGCGCGTAGCCGCCGGCCTGGAAATAGCTGCTGTCCTTTTCGGCAAATCCGGCAAACGGCGGCAGCGGCTCTTGGTTGCGCTCGTCTTTGTTTTCCGAGTAGGCGATGCCGCCAAGCAGCTTGAAGCCAGCCACTTCGCCGGCGTAGCGGCCGGCGATTTCCCAGAAGTCGTCTTCGGCC
>JANORU010000073.1:0-4997 GCA_031415475.1 Hyphomicrobium sp. | reverse complement strand
TGGCATCGATGCTGCCAGCCGGAAACTCGATGTGCACGGGCTTCTTCGAGGTGACGATGTTGTCCTTGGTCAGGATGCGCGCTTCGGTCAATCGCGCCTTCATGCCGGTGTCGGTATCGATGTCGATCTTCTCGAACAGATCGAGGATACTGTTGGTGTTGTCGTAGTCGCCTCGCACGGCGGCGAGCGTTGTCTTCGATTTGTTGGCGTCGATCATTTCGCCGGAAATGGTCTCGAGTTTAATGAGGCCGGCTTGCGAAAATTCCTGACGTGCGGTGACAGCCCGGATCGAGTAGGTGCCGCCGTCCTTGTTGTATCCTTCGTAGTGGGGGTTATGCATGGTCAGATCTTTGGCGGTGATCTCCGGCATCGTCAGTTGCGGCAAGCCTGCGAGCAGCGCCGAAGAGCGCATCAAGTACCAGCCGTAAAGTCCGATCATCGCCAGGCAGGCCACAGGCAAAAGCCGGCGCAATGTGACAACCGTCAGTGTGTGGCGGCGGCTCTTGGCGAACAGCCGCGCTCGCGAGGTGGCATCGGCCGCCTCGTCGAAGTGCTGCAGTCCGGTCGTGGTCGCCATGCGGGTTGTTCGATTCTGCTGTCGCCAGAAGCCTGACGTTGCCTGAATGCCGCTCCCTTATGCTTTGAAATTAGGGAGAGATTGGGACTTGTCTCACTGCGGCTTGTGGATCAGTTGGCGGTCCGGTTGAAGGAAATAACCGGGGCCGGACGTGTTAATGGGCAAAAATATCGATGTCGGGAAAGCCGGCGAGGTCGAGCCGGGCGCGGACCGGTAGAAAGCGGAACGCGGCCTCAGCCAGATCGGTACGGCCTTCCCGCTCCAGCATGGCGTCGAGCTTGGCCTTGATGGCATGGAGGTGGAGAACGTCCGATGCCGCGTAGGCAAGCTGCTGCTGCGTCAACTCGGCAGCACCCCAATCGGAGCTCTGCTGCTGTTTGGACAGTTCGATGCCGAGGATCTCGCTGGCGAGATCTTTAAGGCCATGCCGGTCGGTATACGTGCGCACCAGCTTAGAGACGATCTTGGTGCAGTAAATGGGCGCGACCGCGATGCCGAGATTGCGTTCCAGCACGGCGACATCGAAGCGGGCGAAGTGAAAGATTTTCAGCACCGCCGGATCGGTGAGAAGCGAACTGAGGCGCGGCGCGTTGGGCGTTTCCCGGTCGATCTGGACAACGTGGGCCGACCCGTCACCGGCTGACAGCTGGACGACGCACAACCGGTCGCGGTGCGGGTTGAGGCCGAGCGTTTCGGTATCGACGGCAACACTTTTGCCGAAGCCAATGCCGGCCGACAGGTCACCTTTATGGAGCTTGATGACCGGGGCGGACATGGTGCGGTGCAGAGCTCCGATTGGGGTGATCGCGCGGGACTTGGTCCCCGTCGATCGAGCGCGAGATCGGCAAACTGTGCCCACCTAACGCCCATGTACTTTGAAGTGTGTGGTGCCCAGGAGAGGACTCGAACCTCCACGCCTGTTACAGCGCTAGTACCTGAAACTAGTGCGTCTACCAATTCCGCCACCAGGGCCGAGCTTGCGCTCAGGACCGAGGGAGTTAGTGGCAGCGGCCTACGTTGTCAATTGCGCCAGGCGCGCCTACACAGGCATCCGCTGGCCGCCGTCGCAGCGTAACGATGCTATGGCCACGCAATTCAACGGTTCGAGCCCCGAGGTTTCTAGAAAATGAGTTCGCAAGGTCAGTCTGGGTCTTTGGCAACGATTTTCGGCGGATCGGGCTTTGTCGGCCGCTATGCCGTTCAGGCGCTTGCCAAGCGCGGCTGGCGGGTTAGAGCCGCGTCGCGGCGGCCCGATCTCGCGGGCCATCTGCAACCCATGGGCACCGTCGGCCAGATCCATGCGGTCCAGGCGAACCTGCGATACCCCGACTCGATCGCGCAGGCCGTCGCTGGAGCCGATGTCGTGATCAACGCTGTCGGCATCCTGGCGCCAACCGGCGCGCAGACGTTCGATGCCGTCCACGCCGATGGTGCTCGCGCGGTTGCCAAAGCGGCACGAGCGAGCGGCGCCAAGCGGTTCGTCCATATCTCGGCCATCGGCGCCGATCTCAAGTCGGAGGCACAGTACGCCCGCACCAAGGCCGAAGGCGAACGCGCGGTGCTCGAAGAATTCCCGGATGCCGTTATCCTGCGGCCGTCGATCGTATTTGGCCCCGAAGACGAGTTCTTCAATCGCTTTGCGGCTCTCGCCCGGATGTCGCCAGTGCTGCCGCTGATCGGCGGCGGCAAGACCAAGTTCCAGCCGGTCTACGTCGGCGATCTGGCTGAGGCGATTGCGGCGGCCGCCGAAGGCGCGGCCAAGACGGGCACGATTTATGAGATCGGCGGGCCTGAAGTGCTGAGTTTCAAGGAACTGCTCGATAAGACCCAGACTTTCGCAGGTCGCAACAGGGCCTACATGCCGTTGCCGTTCTGGCTCGCCAAGTTGCAGGCGTTGGCAACTTACCCATTACCCAATGCGCTGCGGCCGATCACCGTCGATCAGGTGCGACTGCTGGCCCGCGATACCATCGTCAGCCAACTTGCCGAGAAGGAAGGCCGGACGCTCAAGGCGCTTGGCGTTGCTCGCCCGCAAACCGTCGGCGCAATCGTTCCCGCCTATCTGGAACGCTTCAAGCCCAAGGGCCAATACGCGCATTATCGCGGGTGATTTCATACAAAAGCGGCGTGAGATTCAAACCTCACGCCGCCAATTGATCGGTCAGTCCTCGCTCAATGCAAGCTGGCGATCGCCAGTTCGCCGTCGAGTGCGTGGCTCAGGGCCGCTTGCTTGCTATCGGTCAGCGCAATCGGCGTGCCGTCGGCCGCTTGCAGGGCGAACAAACTGATGCCCGTCGGCAAGCCGGTGACAGCTGGAAACATTTCCCGCGCTTCATCACTGGTCAGCGATTTGATGTAGGCGACTGGCCGCCGCCGAGGCGGGCAAGCTCAAGCTCGCTCATCACCGGCGCGAAGTTCAAAGATTGTGACGACGGCTTTGACCGCTTAACTGTAGTCCGGTTCATGACGTTTGGTCCTCCTTCAGGAGAAGCGTTCGTGACGTCAGGGGTAGGGCCGATCTTCGGCCGCAACCATTTCCCAAGACGGGAGTAAAGAACGATTCAGGCTTTTTGGCTGTAGCGAGAAGGCATCTACCGGCGCGCTTTCTCTGCCCCAATTTCAATCTTTCGTATGAGGCGCTCCGGCTCGTGGCGGATGAGATCGATTGCCAAAAGCCCGTTGTCGAGGTCGGCCGAACGGACTTCGATGCCGTCGGCTAGTACGAAAGTGCGGGTGAATTGGCGGGCGGCGATGCCACGGTGTAGATACTCGCGGGCCTTGTCGTCGACCTGTTTGCCGCGGATCATCAGCTGCTTGTCTTCAACAGTGATCTCCAGTTGGTCGCGCGTGAAGCCGGCCACCGCCAGCGTGATGCGCAGCGACTCCGGATTGGCGCCCTTGGCGACAACGCGCTCGATATTGTACGGCGGGTAGCTGTCACCCGGGCCCTTGCTCACCCGTTCGGCGAGCCGCTCGATATCTTCGAAACCCAAAAGCAGCGGGTTCGACAACATGGTCATTCTCGTCATCGGCGTTGGGTCCTCGTTCCTAAGCGACCACAGTACGAACGCGCGTCCGGCTGAGGCGTCCCGGGGGATCGCCTCCGCCGCCCGGTCTCTGTTGAGCCCCGGCGCGGTTCACATGGAGGAATATGGGTCATTTGGCGCTTGGTTCAAGGCGTGCGGCTGTGTCGCCAGATCCGGCAGCGGCGCTGCCTAACTTTTGCGCCACGAGCGCGCTAGGCCCACGCTCAACGTTCAGAAAATAATGGAAATTCCGACATGATGACTGCGCGCACGGCGGCCTTGGAATTGCGGCTGACTTTAGCCACGACAATAATGGCGCTGGGATTGGTCTGGTGGGCGCCGGTACCGGCCTTGGCTGAAGAGGCGAAAGTGACGACTGCGACGCCGGCCGCCGAGCTGACGGCCGAGGAGAAGGCCGAGCGCGAAGGTCGCAAGGCCTGCAAGGTCGCCATGTGTTCAGCGATGCGCGCCAAGGCGGCGGGCACTGATATTGCCTGCGACATCACCAAGAGCTTCCGCAAGGAGCAACTCGAAAAGATCGTCGGCAAAGCGAAGGTGTCGTGGCCGTGGGGCAAGATCGTCTGCAAGGCGTCGGTCAAGGCCAATCGCGAGACGCTGATCAAGGCGATGAGCGACGACAAGCTCGAAGCGGAGTTCGACACCCACATGGTCGCCTGCGATGTCGAGCGCGACAAGGATGGCCCGGCGTCGATCACCGCTGAAATGACGCCCAAGGTGAGGTTCGAAAAAGGCAAAGCGGTGAAGGCGTCGCTCAATTGGGGCAAGGTTGAGGGCCCGACGCTCATCAAAGGCGCCATGTGGACCGCGACCGCCACCGACAATACCGTCAACGTGCTCGGCAAAATGATCGTCGACGACATCAACGATTTCGTGACCACCAAGTGTGATGAAGTGAAAGCGGAGTGGGAGGGGCAGTAGTGGGGCGGCAGGTCCTGCCGGAGGCAGGCGAGCAAAGGTGGCAGTAGGCAGTAGGGCAGTAGGCTCCGTAATTGTAGGTTGGCGCCGAGCCCACTTGCGAGGCCCAACAACTTTTGGATTGGCAAGCTGTTGGGCTTCACAAGATGGTTCAGCCCAACCTACGGAGCGGAGCTCATTTCAACGCCGCGACCATCCCGCGATCTTTCGATCCGAAGTCATGAGTATAGGGAAAGCGGGGCGGCCGGTGGCCGTCGGGCATTCCGAGGGTAGTAGGTGCGGTCACGAACCGCCCCGCACAGGATTTTATGGCCTACGCTTTCCGTTTAAGCATTCTCGCGTCCCCGGACTTTCACCAAGGCGGAAAAACCGAGCCTCTCCACTCCGAGCGTGCGTAACGCCCAAAGCGAGACCTGCATCCCGCACCCACCAGCATGACGCCTCATGATGACGTTCCC
>JANORU010000072.1:0-2541 GCA_031415475.1 Hyphomicrobium sp. | reverse complement strand
CACCGAAATTCCCTATCAGGTGCAAAAGGCGAAACTCGTCGAGAAACTCGCCGACCTGCTGACTGAGAAGAAGCTGCCCTTGCTCGGCGACGTGCGCGACGAAAGTGCCGAAGAAGTCCGCCTCATTCTCGAACCCAAGAGCCGCACAGTCGATCCGACGCTGCTCATGGAAAGCCTGTTCCGGCTGACGGAGCTTGAACTCCGCTTCGGCCTCAACATGAACGTGCTGTCGGCCGGGCAGGTCCCCAACGTCCTGTCGATCAAGGACGTCCTGAAGCAGTGGCTCGAACATCGCGTCGACGTCCTGATCCGCCGGTCGACGCATCGGCTCAAAAAAATCGAGCATCGCCTGGAAGTGCTCGACGGCTATCTCGTCGCCTTCCTCAATCTCGACGAGGTGATCCGTATCGTCCGCTTCGAGGACGATCCCAAAGCCAAGCTGATGAAGACGTTCAGCTTGAGCGACGTCCAGACCGACGCGATCCTCAACCTGCGCCTGAAAAGCATATCGAAGCTCGAAGAAGTCGAGATCAAGGCCGAGCACGACAAGCTGTCGAAGGAGCGGCGCGAACTCAAATCTCTGCTTAAGTCAGAAGATCTGCAATGGGAGCGGATCACCGACGAGGTCAAGGACACCCGCGAGCGCTACTCGAAAAAAACCGCCCTCGGCCGCCGCCGCACGTCGTTCGCCGACGCGCCGGACGTTCCTGTCGACTTCGAAGACGCGCTGACCGAGAAAGAGCCGATCACGGTGATCCTGTCCGAAAAGGGTTGGATCCGCACCATGAAGGGGCACCTTGAGGATACCTCTAAGCTCGACTTCAAGCAGGGCGACGAACTGAAGTGTGTGGTCAAGGCGCAGACGACCGACAAATTCCTGCTGTTTGCAACCAACGGCAAATTCTTCACGCTCGAGGCAAGCCAGTTGCCAGGCGGGCGCGGGCACGGCGAGCCGGTGCGACTGATGGTCGATCTTGAGGAGAACCACGAGTTCGTCGCGCTGTTCGCCTATCGCGCTGATCGCAAACTGCTGGTGGCATCGAGCGGCGGTTATGGTTTTGTCGTTGCCGAAGAAGAAGTCATCGCCTCGACCCGCAAAGGCAAGCAGGTGTTGAATGTCTCGGACGACGAGGAGGCCTGTGTCGTCGTGCCGGTCGACGGCGATATGGTGGCGACGGTCGGCGAGAACCGCAAGGTGCTGGTGTTCCCGCTCGACGAGGTCAATGAAATGGCGCGCGGCAAGGGCACGATCCTGCAGCGGTTCAAGGACGGCGGTTTGAGCGACGTCCGCGTGTTCGCCAAGAAAGAGGGGCTGACCTGGCTCGACAGTGCCGGCCGCACCTTCACATTGTCTTGGAGTGAACTCAAAGAGTGGGCCGGCGAGCGGTCGCAATCCGGCCGCCTGGCGCCCAAAGGGTTCCCCCGATCCAACAAGTTCGGCCCGGCTTTCGAGTAATCGATCCCTGATCGAACTGTCTGGCGAGAAAGTGTTCTTGCCAGACAGTGCTCCCGGTGCTCTTGCCACTCCCTGGCGGCTTGGCTACCACTCGGTCAATGGTGGGATGGAAGACCTCGGGAATTTTGCGGATTGGGCGTGCGCTGATCACAGCGGTGGCGCTTGTCGTTTTGCAGTCTTTGGTTATCGGCAACGTTCAAGCGGGGCAGCCGGCGGCTGATCCGGCGGTGTCCGGCCAATGGACAGCCGCTCCAACGCCAACGGCACCTGCCGATACGCCCCCGGCATCCGACCGGCCAGACACACCTTTGCCCAAGGATGCCGAGCCGCCTGCCGCCGCAGAGCCCCCCCAGCCGGCAGCAGATGTTGCTCCACCGGCGAACCAAGCCTGCGCCAAAGCCGAATTCGAAACGGCCGTTGACCAAGCCGCGGCCGCGATCCGCGATCTCAATACCAAGAACAAGCCGGCGTTTCAGGACAAGCTGCGCGGCCTCAAGGACAAGCGCGGCTGGTCGCAGGATCAATTCCTGAAAGAAGCCGCTCCGTTCGTCAAGGACGACCAAGTCGATGAATTCGATCGCCAGATCGGAGAGCTATTGGGCCGTATTACCGCCATGGGCGACGAAGGCTCGGCCGCCGCGGTGCCCGATTGCTCGGTGCTCATCACGCTGCGAGAAGTGATGACCAAGCTCGTTGAAACGCAGACCGCAAAATGGGCGCACATGTTCAAGAAGGTCGACGATGAGTTGGCGAAATAGCGGACTGGCGAAACGTTAAGCCCGGCTCCATCCGGCTGGACCCAGCCGCTCCTGCGGCAGGAAGCGGCTCTTGTAGGTCATCTTGCGCGAGCCTTCGATCCAATAGCCGAGATAGACGTACGGCAGGCCGAGCCGCCGGGCGTGGGCAATCGTCTCCAGAATCATGAAGCTGCCGAGGCTGCGATTGTCTTCGGTCGGCTCATAGAACGAGTAGACCATCGAGATGCCGTCCGACAGCCGGTCGCACAATGCGACGGCGGCGAGTGGCCAAGTCGATTGCTCGCGAGAGAACGGCCCTTCGGCAGGTTTAATTCGGTATTCGGTGAG
>JANORU010000071.1:0-5789 GCA_031415475.1 Hyphomicrobium sp. | reverse complement strand
GCCCGGCATGATGATGGCAATGCTGCGGCTCAACGTCCCGTCGATCTTCGTCTATGGTGGCTCGATCCTGCCCGGACGCTATCAGGATCGCGATCTGACCGTGCAGGATGTGTTCGAAGTGGTCGGGCGCTATTCCGCCGGAGCCTGCCCGCTGAGCGAACTGACCGCAATCGAGAAGGCCGCTTGCCCCGGCCACGGCGCTTGTGGCGGGCAATATACCGCCAACACCATGGCCTGTGTGGGCGAGGCTATAGGTTTATCGCTTCCAAACAGCAATATGGTACCCGCTCCGTATAAGTCGCGCGAGGACGTGGCGATTGCGGCTGGAAAGCAGGTGATGAACCTGCTCGAACGCAATCTGCGCCCGCGTGACATCTGCACCCGGGCTGCCTTCGAGAACGCGGCCCGCGTCGTCGCCGCCACCGGCGGCTCGACCAACGGCGCGCTCCATCTGCCGGCCATGGCGCATGAATGCGGCATCGAGTTCGATCTGTTTGACGTCGCCGAAATCTTCAAGCGCACGCCCTATATCGCCGATCTGAAGCCGGCCGGACAATTCATCGCCAAAGACCTGTTCGAAATCGGCGGCGTGCCGCAGATTTTGAAAGCACTTCTTGAAGGCGGTCATCTGCACGGCGACTGCATGACCGTCACCGGCCGCACGATGGCCGAAAACCTATCGACGGTGACGTTTAATACCGATCAGAAGATCGTCTATCCGGTGTCGAAAGCTCTGTCGCCAACTGGCGGCGTGGTCGGCCTCAAAGGCTCGCTTGCGCCCGATGGTGCGATCGTCAAGGTTGCGGGCCTCAAGGCTCTACAGTTCCGCGGTCCGGCCCGCTGCTTCGACTGCGAGGAAGACGCGTTCGCGGCCGTCGAGGCGCGCAACTATAAAGACGGCGACGTTCTCGTCATCCGCTACGAGGGCCCGATCGGTGGTCCCGGCATGCGCGAAATGCTGTCGACCACGGCGGCCCTCTATGGCCAAGGCGCGGGCGACAAGGTCGCGCTCATTACCGACGGGCGCTTCTCGGGCGCAACGCGCGGATTCTGCGTCGGTCACGTTGGCCCTGAAGCAGCGCTCGGCGGACCGATCGGTCTCGTCAAAGATGGCGACATGATTGCGCTCGATGCCGACAAGGGCACCATTGAACTCGAAGTCAGTGCGCAAGACCTCGAAGCACGTCGCAAGACGTGGAAGGCGCCAGTCAATCCCTATCAGACCGGCGCGATCAGAAAGTTTGCAAACCAGGTGGGACCGGCCCGTTACGGCGCCGTCACCCATCTGGGTGGAAAAGCGGAAGTGATCTGCTATGCGGATATCTAGGCCTTTGGCCACGTCAGGTTTGAAAGTCTCCCTGTTGACGCTCACGCTGGCGGTGTCGGCGGTTGGCGCCGGCGCCGGCACGATTGCCTTCACGACCGTTCGTGATGCGCTGAAGCAGGGCGTCAGTGCCTACCAGGGCGGCTACTACGAAATCGCGATTCCCGCACTCGAACATGCTGCGGCCGGCAAGGAATTCCTGGCGGAGTATTATCTGGCGCGCATCTATGCCGACAACAGCGGCCCGGCCACCGACCATGCCAAGGCTTACATGCTGTTCCAGAAGATTGCCGACGAATATGCCGACGTCGATCCAGATGACGATCCGCGCGCCGTCTATGTCGGCAAGTCACTGACAGCGCTCGCCAGTTACGTTCGCCAGGGGCTGCCGGAAATCGGCCTCGTCGCCAATGTCGATCAGGCCGTGCTCTATTTGCGCAACGCCTCCTCGACCTTCAATGACGAAGACGCGCAGTTCGAAATCGCCAAGCTGCAATTGCGCGGCGAGGGTGTCGATGCCGACGAAGCGATGGGCCGCCACTGGCTGTCGGTGTTGAGCGAGCAGGGTCATGCCGGCGCGCAAGCGTTTCTTGCCGATCTCCTCTGGCGCGGAAAATACATGCCGCCCGACAAGCCGCGCGCTTTGGCCCTGATTGCCGTCGCGGTCGAAAATGCGCCGCTGCAGGACCGGCTGTGGATCGAGGACATCTATCAGAATATTTTCTGTGGCTCGGGTGAGGGTATTCGCCGGCAAGCGACCGGCATCGTCGCCGAGTGGGGCAATCGCTATGGCAGGAAGCCCGAAGCACGCGACGGAACCGGCCTCGGATCGTTGACGGCGGCACCCGTGCGCACCTGCCAGAACGGCGAACAGGTTGGCCCATTGAAGTTGGGTGACGATGGCGCTCGGTTTGATGGTGCGATCGAAGCCGCAGCCCCGTCACCTCCAGCCGCGGCACGGCCCGTCAACTCGTTCAGTTACGGGTCGTCAGTTACGCCAACAGCCCGCGAAATCGACGCTGTGGTGCCGACCGAAGCCCCGCGCGGCGATCGCTAGTCTTTGAGAACCGCCCACACCGGCGCGTGATCCGACGGCTTTTCCCATGCGCGCGTGAAGCGATCGACGCCCGACGATTGCAGCCGGTCGGCGGCTTGTGGCGACAGCATCAGGTGGTCGATGCGGATGCCGTCGTCCTTGTTCCAGGCACCGGCCTGATAGTCCCAGAAGGTATAGATACCGGCTCCCGGATGGCAGGCGCGAACCGCGTCCGTCAGGCCGAGCGCTCGAAGGGCGCGAAACGCCGAGCGGCTTTCGGGTTGGAAGAGTGCGTCATTGACCCACTGCGCCGGGCGTTTGGCATCGATAGGCTCGGAGATCACATTGTAATCGCCGGCTAGCACCAAAGGCATTTCTTCCGCCAGTAAGTTTTGAGCATGCGCTTCCAGCCGGCGCATCCAGGCGAGTTTGTAGGAAAACTTGTCGGTGCCGATCGGATTGCCGTTGGGCAGATAGATCGACGCGACGCGGACACGGCCATCGATGGTCGCTTCGATGTAGCGGGACTGTTCGTCAGCAGTGTCGCCGGGAAGCCCACGCACAACATCGTCAACCGGAAGTTTCGACAGGATGGCAACGCCGTTGAAGCCCTTCTGGCCGTGGGTGTGGACTTTGTAGCCGGCGTCCTCGAACGCCTCGCGCGGGAAGCCCTCGTCGACGCTCTTGATTTCCTGGAAGCAGATGACATCCGGCGCGGCGTCCTTGAGGTAGGCGAGCGCCCCCTCAATGCGCGCCTTGACGCCGTTGATGTTCCAGGTGGTGATTTTCAAAGCGAATCCCCGCACCCCATCACCCCTGGCGATGGGGAGAGGGGATATTTTTACATCGAAAAGCTCGTCCCACAGCCGCATGACGCGGTGGCGTTCGGGTTCTGGATTTTGAACGAAGCGCCGATCAGATCGTCGACGAAATCGATCTCGGACCCGGCAAGATAGCCAATCGACACAGGATCGATCAGGACCTTGGCGCCGCTCTTTTCGATGATGATGTCGTCCGTGGCCGTGTCGGCTGTCAAATCGAATTTGTACTGAAAGCCGGAGCAGCCGCCGCCTTCGACGGCGATCCGCAGCATGGTGCCGGGGACTTCACCGGCGACAATCTCGGCGATGCGCCTGGCGGCACGCTCGGATACGGTGAAGGCAGCTTCCGACATGGCTGAACTTTCAAGGGGTTAAGGCGGCCGGGTGGCATTGCTCTGCGGCCGCAAGTCTTGCACAACAAGATAGGTGTGTTCGCGGCCAAGTCAAATCGGGCACGCGCCAACAGCGGGACAATCCCGGAATTAGCTAGGTTTCACGGTCCATGGCCATTGCGATCAAGGCAATCGAGATGCCGGGCAGCTACGGCGAGGAGCTGGCGCCGGGCGAGCGCTCACCCGCGATCTATGCCGCCAGTGCACTTCCGTCGCGCGGCCGGTTTCATGCCGAGGCCGAATGCCCGACGCGAAGTCCGTACCAGCGCGACCGCGACCGCGTTCTGCATTCGACCGCGTTCCGCCGGCTGACGCACAAAACGCAGGTGTTCGTCTACCACGAAGGCGACCACTTCCGCACGCGGCTGACCCACACGCTCGAAGTGGCCCAGATCGCCCGCACCATCGCGCGTCAATTGCGGCTCGACGAGGATCTCGCCGAGGCTTTGGCACTCGCCCACGATCTCGGCCATCCGCCGTTCGGCCATGCCGGCGAACGGGCGCTCGATGCGGCGATGCGCGACTTCGGCGGCTTCGACCACAATGCCCAAAGCTTGCGCGTCGTCACCAACCTTGAACGCAAGTATCGCGATTTCGACGGCCTCAATCTCACCTGGGAAGCGCTCGAAGGGCTCGCCAAGCACAACGGTCCGGTGACGGGAGAGAAGGGCGCGGCTGTTCTGAAAGTAATCCGCCGGTTTGACGATTGGAAAAGTCTTGAACCCGATCGCTACGCCAGTGCAGAGGCCCAGGTTGCGGCAATCGCCGACGACATCGCCTATCTCTCGCACGATGTCGACGATGGCTTGCGGGCGGCACTGATCACAGTGCCCGCGCTTTACGATGTTGCGTTCGTCGCGCCGTTTGCGCGCGAGGCCGGCCGCTTGAGTGATGGGGCGGATGGCGCCCGCGACGCATTCGAAATCACGCGCCGCATGATCACACGCATGATCGCCGACGTTGTTATTGAAAGCCGCACGCGTCTCAGAGCAATGGCACCACGCTCGCCCGACGACATCCGGACCGCCGGTGCGCCCGTCGTTGGGTTCTCGAATGGAATTAAGAGCGACCTCGAAGCTTTGCGCGCGTACTTGTTTCAGCACGTCTACCGTCATGCGCGCGTCGCCCGCATCATGGCCGATGCCGAGCGGGTGGTCGCTGATCTGTTCTCACGCTACAACGATGTTTCAGGCCGGTCTGCCATGCCGGCCGCCTGGGAGAGCCTGATGCGCGGGCTCGACGCGCGCGGGCAGGCTCGCCTCGCCGCCGATTACGCCGCAGGCCAGACCGACCGCTACGCGCTCGAAGAGCACCGGCGATTGTTTGACGCCACTCCGGAATTGCGATAGGCGCGGCGGACTGCTTGAAATCTGCCAAAAATCTGGCCGGCCACTGGGACCCTTGTCATGAACGTGTTCGCGCACGTCGAAGCGAAGATTGTTGCGGCACTCGAAAGACTGAAAGCTGCAGGCCGGTTGCCAGCCGAGTTGCCACTTGGCCGCGTCGAGACGGAAACGCCGCGCGACACAGCGCATGGCGATTTTGCCTGCAACGTCGCGCTCGCGCTCGCCAAGGCGGCGGGCATGAAACCGCGCGATATTGCCGAGGCGTTGAAGGCCGAGCTCGCCAGTGACACGGAGATTGCCAGCGTCGAGGTGGCCGGGCCGGGCTTTCTCAATATCCGCATGGTGCCGGAATTCTGGCAGCGGTTGATCAAAGCCATCCTTGAAAGCGGCGGCAGCTTCGGTCGCGGAACCGCCGGTCAAGGCGGCGTCAACGTCGAATATGTTTCAGCACTCCCGCCGGGCCCCATGCACGTCGGTCATTGTCGCGGCGCGGTGTTCGGCGACGCCATCGCCAATCTGTTGGCCTTCGCTGGCTACGACGTGACGCGTGAATATTACATCAACGATGCCGGCGCACAGGTCGACGTGCTCGCCCGTTCGGCGCAGCTCAGATACCGCGAAGCGCTGGGCGAAACGATTGAAATCCCCGATGGCTTCTACCCAGGTGACTATCTGAAGCCGGTCGGCACGGCACTGGCAGAAAAGTATGGCAAGTCGCTCGTCGGCAAGCCTGAGAAAGAGTGGCTGGCGGATGTCCGCGCGTTCACGATCGATCGCATGATGGACATGATCCGCGACGATCTCGCGGCCCTGAATATCAAGCACGATGTCTTTGTCTCGGAAGCGTCCCTGACGCGCGGCAAGACCGAC